>DATGDX010000157.1:0-13831 GCA_035310665.1 Mycobacteriales bacterium
ACCACCCGGCGTACCTCTCGGATCAGCTCCAGGTCGTAGCCGTCCCGGGTGCCGTCGGCGTCCATCGAGTTGAGCAGGATCTCGCCGACGCCGAGCTCCTGGCCGCGAACGGCCCACTCCAGCGCGTCGATCCCGGTCCCCCGGCGGCCGCCGTGTGTGGTCACCTCGAATCCCGACGGGGTCCCGGCCGCGCCGCGCGCGTCGACGGACAGCACGATGCACTGCGCGCCAAACCGCCGGGACGCCTCGTGCAGCAGCTCGGGGCGGGCGATCGCGGCCGTGTTGAGCGAGACCTTGTCCGCGCCGGCGCGCAGCAGCCGGTCGACGTCGTCGGCGCTGCGCACCCCACCGCCGACGGTCAGCGGGATGAAGACCTGCTCGGCGGTGCGGCGGACGATGTCGTACGTCGTCTCGCGGGCCGCGCTGGACGCCGTGATGTCGAGGAAGACGAGCTCGTCGGCCCCCTCGGCGTCGTAGCGGGCGGCGAGCTCGACCGGGTCACCGGCGTCGCGCAGCCCCTCGAAGCGCACCCCCTTGACGACCCGCCCCGCGTCGACGTCGAGGCAGGGGATGACCCGGACGGCGAGCGTCACGCCCGCACCGCGGCGAGCGCGTCGGCGAGCGTGAACGCGCCGGCGTACAGCGCCTTGCCGACGACCGCCCCCTCGATGCCGAGGGGGACGAGGGACGCGATCGCGCGCAGGTCGTCGAGGCTGCTCACCCCGCCGCTGGCGACCACCGGGCGGTCGGTGCGGGCGCAGACGTCGCGGAGCAGGTCGAGGTTGGGGCCCGTCAGCGTCCCGTCCCGGCGCACGTCGGTGACCACGTAGCGCGCGCAGCCCTCGCGGTCGAGCCGCGCGAGCACGTCGTACAGCTCACCGCCCTCCCGGGTCCAGCCCCGCGCGGCGAGCGTCGTACCGCGCACGTCGAGCCCGACCGCGATCCGCTCGCCGTGCTCCCCGATCGCGCGGCGCACCCACTCGGGGCTCTCCAGCGCGGCGGTGCCGAGGGTGACCCGGGTCGCGCCGGTCGCGAGCGCGGCGGCCAGCGACACGTCGTCGCGGATACCGCCGGACAGCTCCACGTGTACGTCGACCGCGCGGATCACGTCGGCGATCAGCTCTCGGTTGGAGCCGCGGCCGAAGGCGGCGTCCAGGTCGACGAGGTGGATCCACTCGGCGCCGGCCTCCTGCCAGGCGCGCGCGGCGTCGCGCGGGTCGCCGTACGCCGTCTCGGTGCCCGCCTCGCCGCGCACCAGCCGCACCGCCCGGCCGCCGGCCACGTCGACGGCCGGGAGCAGCGTCAGGCTCACGCGACGAAGGGTATCCAGCGGCGGGTCGGGTGGTCCCTGATGGTCAACGTGGCGCGCACATGGAATGAATCGGGCGCCGGAAGGTGCTTTCGATCAGCATCGATGATCAGCGGCACCGGGCGGACTGGGGGGACTGGGGTGAGGCGGGGACCCCGGGGAGCCCGGCGACCCAGTTCCGCAGCAGCACCGCCCCGGCGTCGCCGGACTTCTCCGGGTGGAACTGGGTCGCCGCGACCACCCCGTCCTCGACCGCGGCCACGAACCGCTCGCCGTGCTCCGCGGTGGTGACCAGGCCGGGCGCACGCCGCGCGGCGTACGAGTGCACGAAGTAGAACCGCTCCCTATCGACGCCGCGGAACAGCGCCGATCCGGGCGGCACCGCCACCGTGTTCCAGCCCATGTGCGGCAGCACCGGCGCGCTCAACCGGGTCACCCCACCGTCGAACAGGCCGATGCCGTCGGTGCGCACGCCGTGCTCGTCGCCGTACGCGAACAGCACCTGCATCCCGACGCAGATCCCCAGCACCGGGCGCCCGGCCGCCACCCGCTTGCGGACCACCTCGTCGCCGCCGACCCCGCGGATGCCGGCCATGCACGCGGCGAACGCGCCGACGCCGGGGACCACGAGCCCGTCCGCCTCGGCGGCGGCGTCCCGGTCGGCGGTCACGGTCACGTCGGCGCCCGCCCGGGCGAGCGCGCGCTCCGCCGACCGCAGGTTCCCGGACCCGTAGTCGAGGACGACGACGGTCGGGGCCGCCACGGACGGGGCCACTAGAGGACACCCTTCGTCGACGGGACGCCGGCGGTGCGGGGGTCGAGCGCCACCGCGTCGCGCAGCGCCCGGGCCACCGCCTTGAACTGCGCCTCGACGACGTGGTGCGCGTTGCGCCCGGCGAGCACGCGCACGTGCAGGCAGAGCCGGGCCTCGGCGACGAACGACTCGAAGACGTGCCGGGTCAGCGTCGTGTCGTACGAGCCGATGAGCGCGACGAGCGGCGGCTCGTCGTGCACGACGTAGGGTCGGCCGGACAGGTCGACCGCGGCCTGCACGAGCGTCTCGTCAAGCGGGACCAGCGCGTCGCCGAACCGGCGGATGCCCGCCTTGTCCCCCAGCGCCTCCCGCAGCGCCTGCCCGAGCGCGAGCGAGGTGTCCTCGACGGTGTGGTGAGCGTCGACCTCGAGATCGCCGTCGGCGCCGACGACGAGATCGAACCCGGCGTGCCTGCCGAGCTGGGCGAGCATGTGGTCGAAGAACGGCACGCCGGTGGTCACGTCCGTCCGCCCGCTGCCGTCGAGGACCAGCGTGATCCGGACGTCCGACTCCCGCGTGGTCCGCCGCACCTGCGCGGTCCGGCTCACCGCCCCGCCCCCTGCCCCGCCGGTCGCGTCGTTTCGGCGTGTCGTGTGGCCTCCGCATCTCGTGTGTGTGTGGCTTCCGCGTCGCTCCGGCGACCACCATCCCCCACGACCTCGTCGAGGGCGACGAGGAACGCGTCCCCCTCCGCAGGCCGCCCCGCGGTCACCCGCAACCACCCCGGAATCCCGACGTCGCGGACCAGCACGCCGCGCTCGACGAGCGCCCGCCAGGTCGCCGGGGCGTCCGGGAAGGAACCGACGAGCACGAAGTTGGCGTCGGTGGGGGCGACCGTGAGCCCGCGCGCGACGAGGGCCCGGACCAGCCGGTCGCGCTCGGCCTTGACCGCCTCGACGGTGTCGAGCAGCTCGTCGGCGTGGCGCAGCGCGACCCGCGCGACGGCCTGGGTCACCGACGACAGGTGGTACGGCAGCCGGACGAGGGTGACCGCGTCGACGACCGCCGGGTCCGCGGCGAGGTAGCCGACCCGCGCGCCGGCGAGCGCGAACGCCTTCGACATCGTCCGGGTCACGACCAGCCGCTCGCGACCGGGCAGCAGGGCCAGCGCGGACGGCCGGGCGGAGAACTCCGCGTAGGCCTCGTCGACCACGACCATGCCCGGCGCCGCGTCGTACACCGCGGCGACCGTGTCGAGGTCGAGCGCGCCGCCGGTCGGGTTGTTCGGCGAGCTCAGGAACACCACGTCCGGCGCGTGCTCGGTGACCGCGCGCGCCGCGTCGGCGGCGGACAGGGTGAAGTCGGGCCGGCGCGGGGCGGACACCCACCCAGTCGCGGTGGCGATCGCGATGAGCCGGTGCATCGAGTAGCCGGGGTCGAAGCCCAGCGCCGTCCGGCCGGGGCCACCGAAGGCCTGGAGCAGCTGCTGGAGCACCTCGTTCGAGCCGTTCGCCGCCCACACCCGGTCGGTGTCGAGGCCGTGCCCCAGGTAGCCCGCGAGGTCCGCGCGCAGCGCCCGAGCGTCCCGGTCCGGGTAGCGGTTGAGCCGGGTCGCGGCGTCGGTCACCGCGACCGCCACGTCGGCGACGACCTGCGGCGGCGGCGGGTGCGGGTTCTCGTTGGTGTTCAGCCGCACCGCGACGTCGAGCTGCGGTGCGCCGTACGCCGTGCGCCCGCGCAGATCCTCCCGCAACGGCAGCGCCATCAGTCCACCCACGGGGCGGGGACCCGGATGTCGACGGCGGCGACGTGGGCCGCGAGGTCCTCCGCGCCGCCGAGCGCGCGGACGTGCGGCGCCGCGGCGGCGAGCGCCTCGCGGGTGTAGTCGACGACGTGGATGCCGCGCAGGAACGACTGCACGGACAGGCCGCCGGTGTGCCGCGCGGTGCCGCCGGTGGGCAGCACGTGGTTGGAGCCGGCCAGGTAGTCGCCGAGCGACACCGGCGCGTAGCGGCCCACGAACACCGCGCCGGCGTTGCGGACCCGGGCGGCGATCGCCGCCGCGTCGCGGGTGACGACCTCGAGGTGCTCGGCCGCCCACGAGTCGACGACGCGCAGCCCGGCGTCGAGATCGTCGACGAGGACGTACGCCGACTGCGGACCCTTGAGTGCCGCCTCGACCCGGTCGCGGTGCCGGGTCGCGGGGACCTGCACGGCGAGCGCGGCGTCGACCGCGTCGAGCAGCGCCTCGTCGGGGGTCACCAGCAGGCACGCGGCGAGCTCGTCGTGCTCGGCCTGGGCGACGAGGTCGGCGGCGAGGTGCGCCGGGTCGGCGCTGTCGTCGGCCAGGATCGCGATCTCCGTCGGACCGGCCTCCGCGTCGATGCCGACGACGCCGCGGACCAGCCGCTTGGCGGCGGCGACGTAGACGTTGCCGGGGCCGGTGACGACGTCGACGGGCTCGACCGCGTCGGGGCCCGGCCCCGGGATCCCGTACGCGAGCATCGCGACGGCCTGCGCACCGCCGACGGCGTAGACCTCGTCGACGCCGAGCAGCACGCACGCCGCGAGGACCGCGGGGTGCGGCCGGCCCGCGAACTGGCGCTGCGGCGGCGAGGCGACCGCGATCGACCCGACCCCGGCGACCTGCGCGGGGACGACGTTCATGACCACCGACGAGGGGTAGGCGACCTTGCCCCCGGGGACGTAGAGGCCGACCCGGCCCACGGGGACCCAGCGTTCGGTGACGGTGCCGCCGGGGACGACCCTGACCACGTCGTCGGTGCGGCGCTGCGCCTCGTGAACCGTGCGGGCCCGCCCGGCGGCCTCGGCGAGCGCCACCCGCACGGCGGGGTCGAGCGTGGCGAGCGCGTCGGCGAGCACCGCCGTGGGGACCCGGAGCTCGGCGAGCTCGACGCCGTCGAACCGCGCGGTCGCGTCCCGCACGGCGGCGGCGCCGCGCACCCGCACGTCGTCGACGACCGGGCGGACCAGCGGAACCGCGCTCTCGACGTCGAGCGCGGCGCGCGGCAGCAGCGCCCGCGGATCGCCGGCGGCCGCACCGGCCCGGCCACGCAGATCGATCAGCGGGAGCACGCCATCGAGGCTAGCGCCGTACGCTTCCCGCATGGCCGAGGTGGCCCCTCTGTTCCCGCTGGGCACCGTGCTGCTTCCCGGACTGCCGCTGCCGCTGCACGTGTTCGAGGAGCGCTACCGCCGGCTCGTCGTGGACCTGCTGGCGCTGCCGCACGACGCCCGGCGGTTCGGCGTCGTGGCCATCCGCGCCGGCCGGGAGACGGGGCCGGTGGCGCCCGAGCTGTACGACGTCGGCTGCGTCGCGGGCGTCCGCGAGATCGCCGAGCGCGCCGACGGGCGCTACCACCTGACCACGACGGGCGAGGACCGGTTCCGGCTGCTCGACGTGGACACCTCGCGGCCGTACCTGCGCGGTCGCGTCCAGCGCCTCGGCGAGCCCGTCGGCGACGACCCGGACCTGGCCCGGCGGCTGGCGCGCGCGGTGGCGGCCGCGCTGCGGGAGTACCTGCCGGAGCTGCGCCGGCTGCACGTCGGGGCCACGGGGCTCGCCCGGCTGCCGGTCGAGCCGGTCCCGCTGTCGTACGTCGCCGCCGCGGCGGTCGTCGTCGACCTCCCGGACCGCCAGCGCCTGCTGGCCGCCGACGACGCCACCGCGCGCCTGCGCGACGTTCTGGGCCTGCTGCACCGGGAGACCGCGCTGCTGCGCCTGCTGTCGGCGCCCGCCGCTCCCGACCTGGCCCGCGGGCTGGTCAGCCCCAACTGACCCCCCGCCCGTTCGCCGATATTGACGTTTCTGCGGCCGAATCGCTCCGCGCGACAGCGGGAACGTCGAGATCAGCGACGGGCGGCGGGGGGTGCTCGGCGTACAGGCCCAGGCCGATGAGGCGGGCGGGCACCGCCTGCAGCGCCGGGAAGCGCTGCAGCAGCCGGAACAGCGGCGGCGCGGTGACCGGCCGCGCGCCGGCGAGGGTGCGGGCGACGACCTGCCGCTGGACGAGGCGCTGCAGGAGCTGGACGACGACGGTGGCGGGCAGCCGCCGGCGGCGGACGCGAGCGAGATCCCGCGGGGTGAGGGTGCCGGCGCGCAGCGGCTCGGCGAGCAGCCGGGCCGCGGCGGCGGCGTCCTGGATCGCGAGGTTGATGCCGACGCCGCCCACCGGCGACATGGCGTGCGCGGCGTCGCCGATGACGAGCAGCCCGGGCCGGTGCCAGCGGGTGAGCCGGTCGACGCGGACCGACAGCAGGCTCACCTGGTCCCAGTCGCGGAGGACGTCGACCACGGGGGCGAGGACCGACAGCAGCCGGACGAGCTCGGCGCGGAAGGCGTCGAGACCGGCGGCCCGGACCGCGTCGTACCCCCCCTTGCGCACCAGGAACGCGGTCTGCCAGTAGTCCCCACGGTCGATGAACACGAGCACGCGGCCGCGGCTGAGCCGGCCCCCGACGCCGTAGGGGACCACGGCCTGTCCGCCGGGTGGCTTCGGCAACCGGAACCACAGCACGTCCATGGGCACGCCGAACTCGCGCAGCCGCAGGTCCGCCGCCCGGCGCAGCGTCGAGTGCCGCCCGTCCGCCGCGATCGTCAACCGGGCCCGGACCTCGCCGTGCTCGCCGTCCGACGTGCGGTAGCGCACGCCGCGGACCAGCCCGTCCGGCTCGCGGATCAGGTCGACGGCCTCGGTGTTCATCCGCAGCCGGAACGTCGGGTAGTGCCGGGCCTGCCCGACGATGAAGTCCAGGAAGTGCCACTGGGGCACGAAGACGATGAAGGGGAACCGGCCGAGCAACCGCCGGAAGTCGGCGATGGTGTACTCGCTGCCGTCGTCGCTGGTGAACCCGACCGTGGGCACCCGCTGGTGGGGCAGGGCGAAGAACGCGTCGGCCAGCCCGATCTCGTCGAGCAGCCGCAGCGTCGAGGCGTGGATCGTGTCGCCCCGGAAGTCGCGCAAGAAGTCGCCGTGCTTTTCGAGCAGCACGACGTCGAGCCCGGCGCGGGCGAGCAGCAGCGCGGCCACGGCCCCGGCGGGACCGCCGCCGGCGACGCAGACCTCCGCGGTCGTGCCGCCCGTTGCGGTGCCGCCCGCCGCGCCCGCTGCCTCGTTCATGGCTCCACCCTCGCGCATCCCCCTCGGCCGGTCGAGAGAGAACCGAGCGACGCGGGACGGCCGCGACGAGCGCGACTACCGTCAGCGTCGTGGCAGCGCACAACGATCGTAAGCGCAACGTCGGACGGTTCCGGGACAACTACCAAGACGAGATCGACAGTGCGGCGCTGTACGTCGCGATGGCCGAGCGCGAGGAGTCGCCGGAGCTTGCCCGTGTGTACGGCCGGTTGGCGGACATCGAGCGCCGGCACGCCGGGTTCTGGGCGAGCCGGCTGCGCGAGGCGGGCGCGGACGTCCCCCCCGCGCGGCCGTCGTGGCGCACCCGGCTGCTGCGCCGGACGGTGCGCTGGTTCGGGCCCCGGTTCGTGCTGCCGACGGTGGCCACGCTCGAGGACGTCAACAAGCACATGTACGACGACCAGCCCGAGGCCGCGGCGACGTCGCTGCCCGCGGACGAGCGCTCGCACGCCCGGCTGCTCGGCGTGCTCGCCGGGACCCCGCGGCGCGGGGTGTCGGGGGGGACGGTCGCGGCGCTGGAAGGCCGCCACCGCGCGGTCGGCGGCAACGCGCTGCGGGCGGCGGTGCTGGGGGCCAACGACGGTCTGACCTCGAATCTCGCGCTGGTCATGGGCGTGGCGGGCGCGTCGGCCGGGTCGTCCGCGGTGCTGGTCGCCGGGCTCGCCGGGCTGCTGGCCGGCGCGTTCTCGATGGCGATCGGGGAGTGGGTGTCGGTGCAGAGCTCGCGGGAGCTCTACGAACGTCAGATCGCGGTCGAGCGGGAGGAACTCGAGCAGATCCCGGACGAGGAGCGCGAGGAACTGTCGCTGATCTACCAGTCGAAGGGGTTGCCACCGGAGGAGGCCGACGAGCTCGCCGCGCGGCTGATGGCCGACCCCGACCGGGCGCTCGACGCGATGGCCCGCGAGGAGCTCGGGATCGACCCCGACGAGCTGGGCGGCTCCCCGTGGGTGGCCGCGTCCGCCTCGTTCCTCCTGTTCTCGCTGGGCGCGGTCGTGCCGCTGCTGCCATTCCTGTTTCTCCGGGCCCCGTCGAGCGGCACCGTCGCGGTGCTCGCCGCGCTGGTCGTGTCCGCCCTGGGGCTGACCGCGATCGGCGCGGCGATCACGCTGCTGACCAACCGATCGGTGTGGGTCTCCGCCACCCGCCAGCTCACGCTGGGCCTGGCCGCGGCGGGCGTGACGTACGTCGTCGGCTCCGCGGTCGGCGCCGCCGTGGGCTGAGCGGCGGACAGGTCGTCGCGGGTGGCGAGACCCGGGCGGAGTGGCATCATCGGTCGGTGACGGTCATCAAGATCAACGCGATCACGGTCCCGCAGGACAGCGGCGACGAGCTGGCCCGCCGGTTCGCGGCCCGTGCCGGTGCCGTGGACAACCAGGACGGCTTCGAGGGTTTCGAACTGCTCAAACCGACCGACGGCCGGACGACCTGGCTGGTCGTGACGCGGTGGCGGGACGAGGCGGCCTTCGACGCGTGGGTGAGTTCGCCGGCCTTCGGCCACGGGCACCGCAGCGCAGAGGAGCGGGCCTCCGGAGAGGCGCCCCGCCCGGTGGGGGTCAGCAGCGAGCTGTGGTCCTACGAGATCGCGGGCGGGTCCGGCGGGTAACAGTCGTCCCGGCGCACGGGGCCGGACGAGACGCCCGGCCGATGGTCAGGAGTCAGGCGACGCCGAGGCACCCGACGCCGAGCAGCGCCTTGAGGTCTCCCATCAGCGCCGACGACGGGGTGACGCGCAGCGAGTCGGCGAGCCGCAGGGTGGTCGCGCGGCCGCGCGACAGCAGCTCGAGGTGCACCTCGGTGACGCCGGGGTGGCTGGCCAGCACGTCCTTGAGACGCTCCACCAGCGGCGGGGTGCACCGGGTCGCGGGCACCCGGACCACGACGGGGCCGCGGGGGCGGTCCGCAACGTCGGGGACGCTGACCTCCATCGCGACGAGCCGCGGCGCGTCCTCCCGGCGGTCGAGCCGCCCCCGCACCAGCACGATCGCGTCCTCGGTCAGCGCCGTCGCGCACTGCGTGTAGGTCTGCGGGAAGAACAGCACGTCGATGCTGCCCTCGAGGTCCTCGAGCACCGCCGTCGCCCACTGGTCGCCCTTCTTGGTGACCCGGCGTTGGACCCCGGTGAGGATGCCGGCGACGGTCAGGACGGTGCCGTCCGGTCGTTCGTCGACGCTCAACGAGGCGATCGAGCAGTCGGCGGCGCGCGCGAGCACGTGCTCGAGACCGAGCAGCGGGTGGTCGGACACGTAGAGCCCGAGCATCTCCCGCTCGAAGGCCAGCCGGTCGCGCTTGTCCCACTCCCCCACCGGCACCGCGACGTCGAACCCGGGGCCGTCGCCGCCCGCGGGCCCGAGGCCCGCGTCGCCGAACAGGTCGAACTGCCCGACGGCCTCGGCCCGCTTGGTGTCCATCGCCGCGTCGATCGCGGGCTCGTGGATCGCGAGCAGGCCCCGCCGGGTGTGCCCCAGCGTGTCGAACGCCCCGGCCTTGATCAGTGACTCCACGACCCGCTTGTGGCACACCGCCGGCTCGACCTTGCGCAGGAAGTCGAAGAAGTCGGTGAACCGGCCCTTGCCGCGCCGGGTCGCCACGATCGCGTCGACCACGCTGTCGCCGACGTTGCGGATCGCGGACAGGCCGAACCGGATGTCGGTGCCGGTCGGGGTGAAATCGCGGTCGGACTCGTTGACGTCGGGAGGCAACACCTTGATGCCCATCCGGCGGCACTCGTTGAGGTAGACCGCGCTCTTGTCCTTGTCGTCCTTCACCGAGGTCAGCAGCGCGGCCATGTACTCGGCGGGGTGGTTCGCCTTCAGGTACGCCGTCCAGTACGACACCAGGCCGTAGCCAGCGGTGTGCGCCTTGTTGAACGCGTAGTCGGAGAAGGGGACGAGCGTCTCCCACAGCGTGGTGATCGCCTCGTCGTGGTAGCCGTTGGCCCGCATGCCCTCGCAGAACGGGACGAACTCCTTCTCCAGGATCTCCTTCTTCTTCTTGCCCATCGCGCGACGCAGCAGGTCGGCCTGCCCGAGGGGGTAGCCGGCGAGCCGCTGCGCGATGGCCATGACCTGTTCCTGGTAGACGATGAGGCCGTAGGTGTCGCCGAGGATGTCCGCGAGCGGCTCGGCGAGATCCGGGTGGATCGGCGCGACCGGCTTGCGGCCGTTCTTGCGGTCGGCGTACTCGACGTGCGCGTTCGCCCCCATCGGCCCGGGACGGTAGAGGGCGAGGACCGCGGAGATGTCCTCGAAGCTGTCCAGCTGCATCGCGCGCAGCAGCGAGCGCATCGGGCCGCCGTCGAGCTGGAACACGCCGAGCGTGTCGCCCCGGGCGAGCAGCTGGTAGGTCGCCGGGTCGTCGAGCCCAAGGTCCTCCAGCGCGATCCGCTCCCCCCGGTTGCGCTCGACGTGGCGGATCGTGTCGTCGAGCACGGTGAGGTTGCGCAGGCCGAGGAAGTCCATCTTGAGCAGCCCGAGCGCCTCGCAGGCGCCCATGTCGAACTGCGTGATGACGGCGCCGTCCTGCTCGCGCCGCTGGATCGGGATGACGTCGAGCAGCGGCTCCCGAGAGAGGATCACCCCGGCGGCGTGGACGCCCCACTGGCGCTTGAGCCCCTCGAGCCCGCGCGCGGTGTCGACGACCTGCTTGACGTCCGGGTCCGACTCGTAGAGCCCGCGGAACTCGGCCGCCTCCCCGAACCGGGGATGGGCGGGATCGAAGATGGCGCTCAGCGGCACGTCGCGTCCCATCACCGCCGGCGGCATCGCCTTGGTGATCCGCTCGCCGAGCGAGAACGGGTGGCCGAGCACCCGCGCCGAGTCTTTGATCGCTTGCTTCGCCTTGATGGTGCCGTAGGTGATGATCTGCGCGACGTGATCCTCGCCGTACTTCTCCGTCGCATAGCGGATCATGTCGCCGCGCCGGCGCTCGTCGAAGTCCATGTCGATGTCCGGCATGGACACCCGCTCGGGGTTGAGGAAGCGCTCGAACAGCAGCCGGTGCTCGATCGGGTCGAGCTCGGTGATCCCCAACGCGTGGGCGACGAGGCACCCGGCGGCGGACCCCCGGCCCGGGCCGACCCGGATGCCGCTGTCCTTGGCATGGCGGACGAGGTCGGCGACGACGAGGAAGTAGCCGGGGAACCCCATCCGGCAGATGACGCCGACCTCGTAGTCCGCCTGCGCGCGGTGCGCGTCGGGGACGCCGGCCGGGAACCGTCGCGCGAGCCCCCGCTCGACCTCCTGGACCAGCCACGACTCCTCGCTCTCCCCGTCCGGGACCGGGAAGCGCGGCATGAGGTTGGCCCCCTCGGCCAGCGTGACGTCGCACCGCTCCGCGACCAGCAGCGTGTTGTCGCACGCCTCGGGCAGCTCGCGCCACAGCGCCCGCATCTCCTCCGGGCTCTTCAGGTAGAAGTCGTGCGCGTCGAACCGGAACCGGATCGGGTCGGCGAGCGTCTTGCCGGTCTGCACGCACAGCAGCACCTCGTGGGCCTGCCAGTCGTGCGCGTAGGTGTAGTGCAGGTCGTTGGTGGCCAGCAGCGGCAGGTCGAGCTGCCTGGCCAGCCGCAGCAGGTCGTCGCGGGTCTGCCGCTCGATCGCGATGCCGTGGTCCATCAGCTCCACGAAGAAGTTCCCGGCACCGAAGATGTCGCGGTAGTCCGCCGCGGTCTGCACCGCCGCGGCGAACTTCCCCTGCTGCAGCAGTCGGTTGACCTCGCCGGACGGGCAGCCGGTCGTCGCGACGATCCCCGTGGCGTAGCGCTCGAGCAGCTCGCGGTCCATCCGCGGCTTGTAGTAGTAGCCCTCGAGGCTCGCCAGCGACGACAACCGGAACAGGTTGTGCATCCCCTCGGTCGTCTCGGCGAGCAGCGTCATGTGCGTGTACATCTCGCCGGGGTTGTCCTCGGCCGTGCTGCCGCCCACGGCCACCCGTCGGCGGTCGAATCGACTCCCGGGGGCGAGGTAGCCCTCCATCCCGACGATGGGCTTGACGCCGTGCGCGCGCGCCTGGCGGTAGAAGTCGTAGGCGCCGAAGACGTTGCCGTGGTCCGTCATCGCCAGCGCGGGCATCCCCATGCGCTCCGTCTCGGTGAACAGATCACCGAGACGGGCCGCACCGTCCAGCATGGAATACTCGGTGTGCACGTGCAGGTGCACGAACGAGTCGGCCACGCGACAGCAGCTCCTTCGAGGGGCGGCGCGGGGAAGGTCGACCCGGGTGGGGCGGCGCCAACACAGGTAGTTCTAACACGGGCCGGCGACAGGTCGCGGAGGCGCGCCGCCGGGTCAGCCGGCGCCCCTCGCTCAGAGGGTCAGTCCAGGGACGAACCGGGCGAGGGCCCCCTCTCCGGCGTAGCCGAGCACCGCGACGAGCGCGACGGCCACGACGGCGGTCGCCACACGGACGGGGGTGCCGACGTCGACATCCGGCGTACGCCCGGCCGGCACGACGTCGCCGAGCCGCACGGCGAGGGCGAGCACCACGGCCGGCACGGCGAGCAGGATCGCGGCCACGACGAGCCCGGGCGCCACGGCCGCCGCGTGCAGCGCGGACACGAGGGGCCGCAGGCCGATGACGATGGCCAGACCGAACAGCAGGGCGCGCAAACCGGCGCGCCAGCACGCGTCGGCTCGCCGTCCCGTAGCCGCGGGGTGCGACGACGAGCGCGACGAACAGCGCGACGATGACCGACGCCGCCGGATTGTCGAGGAGGGCGTCGCGCGGGCGCTGCGGACGTGCGACCGGCGCGAATTCCCGCGACGGAACGCGCTCGCCGGCCACGGTCGCCGCCCAGCGGGGCGCGGGCGGTCGGCCGGGCACGCGCAGGGCGAGCACCCCGCGGTCGTCCGCGGCCAGGGTCGGATACCTGACACCGCGCGGGTCCGTCACGGTCCACCCGGCCCCGCTGCCCCCGCGGTCGAGCGTGAGCGTCCTCGCGGACCGCTCGAAGGCGACGACGATCCGGTCCGGGGCGGTCGACCGGCGCGCGAGCAGGACGAGCGTGTCGTCGCCGTCGAACGCCACGCTGAGTGCCTGCGCCCCGGACCCGGACGGGCAGGGCGGGGCGGGGCAGTCCGTGGAGGAGGGCAGCGGGAGCAGGTGGTGCCCCATGGACGCCATGGACCGGGGTGCGAGACCCGGTGCGTACGACGCGGGGTAGGCCCAGGCGACGAGCACGACGAGCAGGGCGAGGGACCGCACGAGCCAGGCTACGGGGCGTCGACGTGGGGCGGGGCGTGCGGCGGGCTCGTACCACCCCCCCGGCGGTGGCCACGGCGCCCGGGTGCCCGGACGGGGGCGGGGACGCGGGCGGGGACGTGGCGGTGCGCCGGGCGGCGCCGGGCGGGGTGCGGCCGAGCGCGGGCGCGCGAGCCGCACCGGTGGTCGCGCGGGCCGGGATCCGGGCGGCGGCGAAGGGGACGGTGGGGGCGGGGAGGCCCCGGGCGGCGGGGCGCTCCTCGGCGAGACGTTCCTCGGCGGGGCGGCGGGCGGCGGGGCGGGGGGTGGCGGTGACACGCCGGGAGGGATCACGGCGCCGCACGTCGCGCAGGTCGTCCCCCCGTTGTTGATCCCCTCGCAGACGCCGCACTGCCAGACCGCCATGTC
>DATGDX010000158.1:0-7064 GCA_035310665.1 Mycobacteriales bacterium
AGATCTCGGGGTCCCAGATCGGGATCTCCTGCGCGATCGCCCGCTTCTCGTAGCGGGTCGTGCCGGTCGGGAACGTCCCGTCCACCGGCAGCGCGCTGACCGGCAGCAGGTCGCCCTCGCCGGTGAGGATGCGCGCGGTGATCCGCTCCACGAAGTCTGGCACCGACGGGGGGACGGCCGGGCGCATCCCGGTGGTGCTGGTCACCTTCTCGGAGACCGGCACCTCGTGCAGCTCCTCGAGCGAGCGATCGATCGCGGCGATGTTGCGCTCGACGATCTCGGGCCCGCGTCGCCCGTAGGTGTACTGCACGGACTGCTTGACGGCCGCGATCGCCTCGTCGCGCGGCAGGATCCCGGACAGCGCGAAGAAGCACGGCTGCATCACGGTGTTGATCCGTGCGCCCAGCCCGAGCTCGCGGGCCACACGGTAGGCGTCGATCGCGTAGAGCTTGAGGTCGTTGTCCAGGATCTGCCGCTGGACCGGCTCCGGCAGCGCGTCCCAGACCGCCTCGGTCGGCAGCGGCGCGTTCAGCAGCACGGTCGCGCCGGGCTTGGCGGCGCCGAGGACGTCGCGCGTGGACAGGAACCCGAACTGATGGCAGGCGACGAAGTCGGCCTTCTCGATGAGGTACGTCGAGCGGATCGGGTCGCGGGAGAAGCGCAGGTGGCTCACCGTCTGCGCGCCGGACTTGCGCGAGTCGTACACGAAGTACCCCTGCGTGTGCAGACCCGTGTGCTCGCCGACGATCTTGACGGTGTTCTTGTTCGCGCCGACGGTGCCGTCCGCGCCCAGCCCGAAGAAGACGGCCTCGACGTCCCCCTCGCGTCGGGCGGGGGCGAAGTCGGGGTCGAGCGAAAGGGACAGGTGGGTGACGTCGTCGACGATGCCGACGGTGAACCGTGGCTTCGGCTCGCCCTTCGCGAGCTCGTCGAAGACCGCCTTGACCATCCGCGGCGTGAACTCCTTCGACGACAGCCCGTACCGCCCGCCGATCACGCGGGGCAGGGCGGTAGGCGCGAGCCGCCCGGTCATGACCGCCTCGGCGAGCGTCGTGGTCACGTCGGTGAGCAAGGGCTCGCCGACCGCGCCGGGCTCCTTGGTGCGGTCGAGCACCGCGATGCGCCGGACCGAGGCCGGCAGCGCGGCGAGCAGCTGCGCGGCGGGGAACGGGCGGTACAGCCGGACCTTGACCAGGCCCACCCGCTCGCCGCGCCGGACCAGGTCCTCGACCGCCTCCTGCACCGCCCCCACGCCGGAGCCCATCAGCACGACGACGCGGTCGGCCTCCGGGTGCCCCTCGTACTCCACCAGCCGATAGCGGCGGCCGGTGCGCGCGGCGAACGCGTCCATCGTGTCCTGCACGATCCCCGGGATCGCGTCGTAGAACGGGTTGATCCCCTCGCGGGCCTGGAAGAACACGTCGGGGTTCTGCGCCGAGCCGCGCAGCACCGGGCGGTCGGGGGACAGGCCCCGGGCCCGGTGTGCCAACACGTCGCCGTCGTCGACGAGCGCGCGCAGGTCGTCCTGGTCGATGAGCTCGACGTCGTTGAGCTCGTGGCTGGTGCGGAACCCGTCGAAGAAGTGCAGGAACGGCACCCGGCTCTTGAGCGTCGAGGCGTGCGCGACCGCGGCGAGGTCGTGCGCCTCCTGCACGCTGCTCGACGCGAGCATGGCGAACCCGGTCGCGCGGGTGGTCATGACGTCGCTGTGGTCACCGAAGATCGACAGAGCGTGCGTCGCGATCGTGCGCGCGGCCACGTGCAGGACGGTGGGGGTCAGCTCCCCTGCGATCTTGAACATATTCGGGATCATGAGAAGCAGGCCCTGCGACGACGTGAAGGTCGTCGTCAGCGCACCCTTCTGGATCGCGCCGTGCAGCGTGCCGGCGGCACCGGCCTCGCTCTGCATCTCGACGACCCGCGGAGTGGTCCCCCACAGGTTCCCTCGCCCGGCCGCCGACCAGGCGTCCGCCTGCTCACCCATCGGAGACGACGGAGTGATCGGGTAGATCGCGATGACCTCGCTGAAAGCGTAGGCGACGCGCGCCGCCGCCTCGTTGCCGTCGATGCACGCTCTGGCCACGACAACTCCCGCGTTCGATCTGACGGATGTTCTGGTCGTCTTCTGGCCCGGCACCCGCCGGGAGCCTTCCTACTGCCCCCGCAGGCGGCACCCTACGCCGCACGTCGCTCGGGCGTCGCGACGCGCGACGCGGCCCTCGCGCGCGGTCGGCCCGCTCGCGAGGGCCCGTCACTACTGGCTGGTAACATGCAGCCCGGTTCCACCCGCCCCCTGCCCGGTGTCGGCGGCCGGTGGCAGGCTGGACTAGGCCACGTCAAACCGGGCGCCTGCGCGCCCGCACGGGAGGTCGGCAACCGGACATGAACATCGTCGTCTGCGTGAAGCAGGTCCCCGATACGTGGGCCGAGAAGCGGCTGGACCCCAGCGACAAGACGTTGGACCGGGACTCGGCCGACGCGGTGATGAACGAGCTCGACGAGTACGCCGTCGAGGAGGCGCTGCGGCTGAAGGAGAAGCACGGCGGCGAGGTCATCGTGCTGTCCATGGGGCCCGACAAGGCGGTCGAGACGATCCGCAAGGCGCTGTCGATGGGTGCCGACAGGGCGGTGCACCTGGTGGACGACGCGCTCAGCGGCTCTGACGCCGTGCAGACCTCCTACGCGCTCGCCCAGGCCTTGTCCACTCTGCAGTGGGACCTCGTGATGCTCGGCTCCGAGTCGACGGACGCCAAGATGAGCGTCGTCCCCGCGATGCTCGCGGAGCGGCTCGGCCGCCCGCAGCTGTCGTTCGCGAACAAGGTCGAGATCTCCGACGGGACCGTGCGGATCGAGCGGCTGACCGACGTCGGCCACGACGTCGTCCAGGGGCCGTTGCCGGCCGTCGTCAGCGTGGTCGAGAAGATCAACGAGCCGCGCTACCCGTCGTTCAAGGGGATCATGGCGGCGAAGAAGAAGCCGTTGGAGACGCTGTCCGCGGCCGACGCGGGGAGCGAGCCCTCTCGGGTCGGGCTGGCGAACGCGCCCTGCACCGTCGAGGACTTCGCGGTGCGGCCACCACGTCAGGCCGGCACGATCGTGCAGGACGAGGGTGACGGCGGCCACAAGCTGGTCGAGTTCCTGGCTTCCCAGAAGTTCGTCTGAGGGGTGCACCACTGATGTCGAAGATCCTCGTCCTGGTCGACCACACCGACGGGACGCCGAAGAAGGTCACCCTCGAGCTGCTCACGAAGGCCCGGATGCTCGGCGAGCCGGCGGCGGTGTTCGTCGGCCAGGGCTACGCGAACGCGAAGGACCGGCTCGCGGAGTACGGCGCGGCGACCGTGTACGTCGCCGAGGGGTCGGAGTACGACGCCTACGTCGTCGCGCCCAAGGCCGAGGTGCTCGCCCGGGTCGTCGCGGACACGTCGCCGGCGGCGGTGTTCGTCCCGTCGACCCCCGAGGGCAAGGAGGTCGCCGCCCGGCTCGCCATCAAGATCGGCTCGGGTGTCATCACCGACGCGGTCGACGTGCGCGACGGGTTCGTCTGCGAGCAGTCGGTCTTCGGCGGGGCGACGATCGTCCAGTCCAAGGTCGCGCAGGGCGTCCCGGTCATCACGATCCGGCCGAACTCGACGGCCCCCGAGCCGGCTCCGGCCTCGCCGACGGAGGAGCGGGTCACGGTCGAGCTCCCCGAGTCCGCGACGCTGGTGCAGGTCGTCGACCGGGTCGTGGAGAAGAAGGGGGCCCGCCCGGAGCTGTCCGAGGCCGCCGTGGTGGTTTCGGGTGGGCGCGGTGTCGGCGGGGCGGAGAACTTCGGGGTCATCGAGCGGCTCGCCGACTCGCTGGGCGCGGCCGTCGGCGCGTCGCGCGCGGCGACCGACGCGGGCTGGTACCCGCACCAGTACCAGGTGGGGCAGACGGGCCAGACGGTCTCGCCGCAGCTCTACATCGCCTGCGGCATCTCCGGGGCGATCCAGCACCGCGCCGGCATGCAGACCTCGAAGACGATCGTCGCCGTCAACAAGGACCCCGAGGCCCCGATCTTCGAGCTGGTCGACTTCGGGATCGTGGGCGACCTGTTCGCCGTGGTGCCGCAGGCCACCGAGGAGATCGAGAAGCGCAAGGGCTGAGGTCGGCCGCACCACCCGCGGCGTACCCTCGTCGCCGATGACCTACCTCGACCACGCGGCGACGACGCCGATGCTGCCCGAGGCGTACGACGCGATGAGCGCGTTGCTCGGGCAGGTCGGCAATGCGTCGTCGCTGCACGCGGCGGGGCGGCGCGCCCGCCGGCACGTCGAGGAGGCCCGGGAGCGCATCGCCTCCGCCCTGGGCGCGCGCCCGAGCGAGGTCGTGTTCACCGGCGGGGGCACCGAGGCGGACAACCTGGCGATCAAGGGCCTGTTCTGGGCCCGCCGCGCCGCGGACCCGCGGCGCCGCCGGGTGCTGGTGAGCCGCGTCGAGCACCACGCGGTGCTCGACGCGGCGGAGTGGCTGGGCGCGCACGAGGGCGCGGACGTGCGGTGGCTGGACGTCGACGCGGTGGGGCGGATCACCCCGGACGTGCTGCGGGACGCGCTCGCCGAGGCGCCCGACGCCGTCGCGCTGGCCAGCGTGATGTGGGCCAACAACGAGGTTGGCACCGTGCAGCCGGTCGCGGAGCTCGCGGCAGTCGCGGCGGAGCACGGCGTACCCCTGCACACCGACGCGGTCCAGGCCGTCGGTCAGCTGCCGGTCGACTTCGCCGCGAGCGGGCTGGCCGCGCTCACCGTGACCGGGCACAAGTGCGGCGGGCCGCTAGGCGTCGGCGCGCTCCTCGTCGGGCGGTCGGTGACCGTCGCCCCGCTGCTGCACGGCGGGGGGCAGGAGCGCGACGTGCGCTCGGGGACGCTCGACACCCCCGCCGTCGCGGGCTTCGCCGCCGCGGTCGACGCCGCCGCTCGGGAGCAGCCGCAGCGGGCGCAGCGCCTCACCGCGCTGCGCGGTGCCCTCGTCGACGCGATCCGTGCCGCGGTGCCGGACGCGGTGCTCAACGGCGACCCCGCGCGGGCGCTGGACCGCCGGCTGCCGGGCAACGCCCACCTGTCGTTTCCCGGCTGCGAGGGCGACGCGCTGCTCATGCTCCTCGACGCGCGCGGCATCGAGTGCTCGACCGGATCCGCGTGCTCGGCCGGCGTCGCGCGCCCCAGCCACGTGCTGCTCGCGATGGGCGCCGACGAGCACCGTGCCCGCGGGTCGCTGCGCTTCTCCCTGGGCCACAGCTCGACCGACGCCGACGTCGCGGCGGTCGCCGAGGCGATCGGACCCGTGGTGGAACGCGCGCGGCGCGCCGGGGTGCGCCGGCCGTGAGGGTGCTCGCCGCGATGAGCGGCGGCGTCGACTCGGCCGTCGCCGCCGCGCGGGTGGCCGACGCCGGTCACGACGTCGTCGGCGTCCACCTGGCGCTCGCCGCCGCCCCCGGGGCGCACTCGTCGGTCGCGGCGCGCGGCTGCTGCACCTCAGAGGACGCGCGCGACGCCCGCCGCGCGGCGGACGTGCTCGGCATCCCGTTCTACGTCTGGGACCTGGCAGCGGAGTTCGCCGCCCGCGTCGTCGACGACTTCGTCGCGGAGTACGCCTCGGGGCGCACCCCGAACCCCTGCCTGCGCTGCAACGAGACGATCAAGTTCGCCGCCGTGCTCGACCGCGCCCTGGCGCTCGGCTTCGACGCCCTCGCGACCGGGCACTACGCGCGCGTCGACGGCGGCCGGCTGCGCCGCGCCGTCGACACCGCGAAGGATCAGTCGTACGTCCTCGGCGTGCTCACCCCCGACCAGCTCGCCCACGCGCTGTTCCCGGTCGGCGGGTCGACGAAGGCCGAGGTCCGGGACGAGGCGGCGCGCCGCGGGCTGGCCGTCGCCGCCAAGCCGGACTCGCACGACGTCTGCTTCGTCCCCTTCGGGAACACCGCCGGGTGGCTGCGCGAGCGGCTGGGGAGCGCGCCGGGACCGGTCCTCGACGCCGAGACCGGGGCCGAGCTGGGCCGGCACGACGGTGCATTCGCGTTCACGGTCGGGCAGCGCCGCGGGCTGCGGCTCGACCGGCCGGCGGCGGACGGCCGCCCCCGGTACGTCCTGGGGGTGGCACCGGCCGAGCGCACCGTCACCGTCGGCACGCGGGAGCGGCTCGCGGTCACCACCGTCGAGGGGGAGCGCCCGCGGTGGAGCGGGCCGGTCCCGGACCGGCCGACGGAGTGCCTGGCGCAGCTGCGCGCGCATGGCGAGGCGCTGCCCGCGGTCGCGCGGGTCGAGCAGGGGCGGCTGCGGGTCACCCTGCGAACCCCCGCCTACGGCGTGGCGCCCGGGCAGGCGGTCGTGCTCTACGACGGCGACACCGTGCTCGGCTCCGCCACGGTCACCGCGACGGGGTGACCGCCACGCCCGGCCCGGACCCGGTGCTCCTGGTCGGTGTCGACGTCGGCACGAGCGCCGTCAAGGCGGGCGCCGTGCGCCCGGACGGCACCCTGGTCGCGGTCGCGAGCCGGCCCACCCCACCGCTGGACGGACCCGCCGACGCGCTGGTCGCCACCGCGCTGTCGGTGGTCCGCGACACGGTGGACGCGACCGGCGCCGCGCGGGTCGCCGCGGTGGGGGTGGCGGGGATGGCGGAGACCGGCGTACCGCTCGACGCCGACCTGCGCCCCCTCGGCCCGCTGGTCGCGTGGACCGACCGGCGCTCCGCCGTCGACGCGGACGCGATCGCGGCACGGCTCGGCGCGGCCGAGGTGTACGCGATCACCGGCCTTACCCCCGGCCCGAAGCGGCCGCTCACCACGTGGCACCGGCTGCGCCGCACCGCGCCGGGGGTGCTGGACCGGATGCGGGTGTGGGCGCACGCCGTCGAGCTCGCCGCGTTCGGGCTCACCGGGGTCGTCGCCACCGAGGCGTCGCTGGCCGCGCGGACCATGGCGTACGACATCGTCGCCCGGTGCTGGCACGACGCCCTGCTCGCTGAGGCGGGTCTCGACCCCGGCCGGCTGCCACCGGTCGTCCCGCCCGGCGCCGCCGTCGGGACCGTCACTCCCG
>DATGDX010000159.1:0-17965 GCA_035310665.1 Mycobacteriales bacterium
CGCGCACGCCGAGTCGCCGGAGTGGATCCCCGCCTCCTCGATGTGCTCCATCACCCCGGCGAGGTAGAGCTCCTCGCCGTCGAAGAGCGCGTCCACGTCGATCTCGACGGCGTCGTCGAGGAAGCGGTCGACGAGCACCGGGTGCTCGGGCGAGATCGACGTCGCCCGCTCGATGTACGAGCGCAGCATCGCGTCGTCGTACACGATCTCCATCCCCCGGCCCCCGAGCACGTACGACGGGCGCACCAGGACGGGGTAGCCGACCGCGTCGGCGATCCGCTTCGCCTCGGCGTACGACGTCGCGGTGCCGTGCTTGGGCGCCGGCAGCCCGGCCGCCGCGAGCACCCGGCCGAACGCCCCCCGCTCCTCGGCCAGGTGGATCGCCTCGGGTGGGGTGCCGACGATGGGGACGCCCGCGTCGGCGAGCCGCTGCGCCAGCCGCAGCGGCGTCTGCCCACCCAGCTGGACGATGACCCCGGCGATCTCCCCGGAGCGCGACTCCGCGTGCACGACCTCGAGCACGTCCTCGAGCGTGAGCGGCTCGAAGTAGAGCCGGTCGCTGGTGTCGTAGTCGGTCGACACCGTCTCGGGGTTGCAGTTGACCATGACGGTCTCGTAGCCGGCGTCGCGCAGCGCGAACGACGCGTGCACACAGGCGTAGTCGAACTCGATGCCCTGTCCGATGCGGTTCGGACCGCTGCCGAGGATCAGCACCTTCGGCTTGCCGCCGGCCGGCACCTCGGTCTCCTCGTCGTAGGCGGAGTAGAGGTACGGCGTGCGGGCGGCGAATTCCGCGGCGCAGGTGTCGACGGTCTTGAACACGGGCCGCACCCCGAGCCCGTGCCGGTGCGCCCGGACCTCGGCCTCGCCGCAGGACAGCAGCGCACCCAGTTGCCGGTCGGAGCAGCCCAGCCGTTTCGCCCGGCGCAGCAGCGGCTCGGGCAGCGCGTCGAGCGTGCGGCAGGCTAGCACCTCGGCCCGCAGCTGCACGAGCGCGAGCACCTGGTCGACGAACCACGGATCGATGGCGGTCGCCTGGTGCACCTGCTCGACCGTGGCACCGAGTCGAAGGGCGCGCTCCACGGTGTACAGGCGCCCGTCGTGCGGGACGCGCAGCGCGGCGAGCGTGTCCGCGAGGCTCTCCCCCGGCGGGTCGGGCGTCGTCCAGAAACCGGCGTCCGGGGTCTCCAGCGAGCGCATCGCCTTCTGCAGCGCCTCGGGGAACGACCGCCCGATCGCCATCGCCTCGCCGACCGACTTCATCGTCGTCGTCAGCGTCCGGTCGGCGCCGGGGAACTTCTCGAACGCGAACCGCGGCACCTTGACCACCACGTAGTCCAGTGCGGGCTCGAACGACGCCGGTGTCTGCCCGGTGATGTCGTTCGGGATCTCGTCCAGCGTGTACCCGATGGCCAGCTTCGCCGCGATCTTCGCGATGGGGAAGCCGGTGGCCTTCGACGCCAGCGCGCTCGACCGCGACACTCGCGGGTTCATCTCGATGACGACGATCCGCCCGGTCGCCGGCTGCACCGCGAACTGGATGTTGCAGCCGCCGGTGTCCACCCCGACGCTGCGGATGACCGCGATGCCGATGTCGCGCAGCCGCTGGTACTCGCGGTCGGTCAGCGTCATCGCCGGCGCGACGGTCACGCTGTCCCCGGTGTGCACGCCCATCGGGTCGACGTTCTCGATCGAGCAGACGACGACCACGTTGTCGTTGCGGTCGCGCATCAGCTCGAGCTCGAACTCCTTCCAGCCGAGCACCGACTCCTCGAGCAGCACCTCGTGCGTGGGGCTGGCGGCCAGGCCCGCGCCGGCGATCCGCCGCAGGCCCGCTTCGTCGTACGCGAGCCCCGACCCGGCGCCGCCCATCGTGAACGAGGGCCGGACCACCAGCGGGTAGCCCAAATCGCCGGCCGCGTGCAGGCACTCGGCGACCGAGTGCGCGATCCGGCTGCGCGCGCACCCGGCGCCGAGCGCGGGGTCGAGCCCGGCGACGATGTCCTTGAAGCGCTGGCGGTCCTCGCCCGCGCGGATCGCGTCGATGCTCGCACCGATCAGCTCGACGCCGTACGTGTCCAGCACCCCGCCGTCGTGGAGGGCGACCGCGGTGTTCAGGGCGGTTTGACCGCCGAGGGTGGCGAGCAGCGCGTCCGGGCGCTCGCGCGCGATGATCCTCTCGACGACGTCCGGCGTGATCGGCTCGACGTAGGTGCGGTCGGCGAACTCCGGATCCGTCATGATCGTCGCGGGGTTGCTGTTGACCAGGCTGACCCGCAGTCCCTCGGCGCGCAGCACCCGGCAGGCCTGGGTGCCGGAGTAGTCGAACTCCGCCGCCTGCCCGATCACGATCGGGCCGGAGCCGATGACCAGGACCGAGGTGAGGTCCGCCCTTCGGGTCACGACTGGACCGCGACCGCCAGCGCGAGCAGCGCGGCCAGGGTGAGCAGCGCCGCGAGCGCGGCCACGAGCAGGGCGCGCGCGTCCGGGGGGGCGCCGCGTTCGACCGCGGCGTTGGGGTTCAACGGGACGTGCGCCGTCTGGTGCGGCAGCACGTCGGCGGCGGTGCCGGAGACGGCCTCCACGGCTTCCCGGCGCTCCCCCGCCTCCGCGGCCTCGTAGCGCGAGCCGTCGCCCGGGACTCCCTGGGTCATCGCGGCTTCCTCTCGTCGGCGTCTGGTCGACGCGTCATCAGGTCGGCGAACCGGTCGAACAGCCCGTCCGCGTCGTGCGGCCCGGGCGCCGCCTCCGGGTGGTACTGCACGCTGAACGCGGGGACGTCGAGGCAGCGAAGACCCTCGACGACGCCGTCGTTGAGGGCCACGTGGCTCACCTCGACCCGCCCGAACGGTGTCTCCACGACGCCCTCCGCCGGGGCGGCGACCGCGAAGCCGTGGTTGTGCGAGGTGACCGCGACCCTGCCCGACGCCCGGTCGCGGACCGGTTGGTTGACGCCGCGGTGGCCGTAGGTGAGCTTGTAGGTGCCCAACCCCAGCGCCCGCCCCAGGATCTGGTTGCCGAAACAGATCCCGAACGTGGGGACGCCGGCGGCGAGGACGCCGCGCATCGCGTCCACGGCGTAGCCGGAGGCCGCGGGGTCGCCCGGCCCGTTGGAGAAGAAGACACCGTCGGGGCGTGCGGCGAGGAGGTCATCGGCAGTCGCGCTCGCGGGCAGGACGTGCACCTCGATGCCGCGTTGCGCCAGCCGCCGCGGCGTCATCCGCTTGATCCCGAGGTCGAGCGCCGCGACGCTGAACCGCCTGCCCCCGTCGGCGGGCACGACGTAGGGCTCGTCGGTGGAGACCTCGCGGGCGAGGTCGGCACCCTCCATCCGCGGGCTGGCGAGCACCCGGGCGAGCACCGCGTCCGGGTCGTCGTCCACGCTGGACACCCCGACCCGCATCGCCCCCCGCTCCCGCAGGTGGCGGGTCAGCGCGCGGGTGTCGACGCCGCTGATGCCCACCACGCCCTGCGCACGCAGCTCGTCCTCCAGCGCCCGGCGCGCGCGCCAGCTCGACGCGACGCGGCTCGGGTCGCGCACGACGTAGCCCGCGACCCAGATGCGACCCGACTCCGGATCCTCGTCGTTGACGCCCGTATTGCCGACGTGCGGGGCGGTCATGACGACGACCTGGCGGTGGTACGACGGATCGGTCAGCGTCTCCTGGTAACCCGTCATCGCCGTCGTGAACACGGCCTCACCGACCGTCTCCCCGAGCGCGCCGTAAGCGTCGCCGGCGAAGACCCGGCCGTCTTCGAGGACGAGCAGCGCGGGGGGCCTCACGGCGTACGCTCCCCGGCCCTGCCGGCCCGGGCCGCGTCGACCGCCGCGACCCAGCGCGCGTTCGCCTCCGGCGACGGCCCCCGCACGCCGGTGTCGAGCAGCCGCCCCCCGTGCTCCCAGGTGAGCACGACGACCGCGCCGGCACCGACGACCGTGTTCGCGATGCCCCGGTCGAGGCGCGCGGCGCACAGCGCGGCGAGCGGGACGAGGAACGGGTCCCGGCCGTCGCGATCGACGACGACACCCGCGGCCGACAGCCCCAGCCGCGCGTTCGCGCGCTCCCCGAGCCGGCGCGCGACGATCCGGTCGAGCCAGTCGCCGGCACTGGTCGTGCCGAGGTAGACGCCGTCGAGGATCTCGACGATCCGCGGCGGCGGGTCCGGGACCGGCGGCAGCGGGGGGAGGTCGGCCTGCCGGGCGGCCCGGCGCCGCCACCCGCGCCACATCAGTAGGTAGATCGCGACGAGCACCGCCAGCATCACCGCGGTCGCCACGAGGTGGTCCGCCCAGCGGGTGGGCGGGCGCTCGACTAGGGGCAGCACCACGGGCAGGACGAGGCCGCTCACCGGAGGTCTCCGTCCCCCGCGCCGGTCACCGTGCCGGTGAGCGCCCCGTCGAGCACGGTCGCCCGTCCGCGGAGGAACGTCGCGACGACGCGCACGGGCAGGTCCCGACCGGCGTACGGGGTGTTGCGGCTGCGGGAGGCCAGGCGGGCCGGGTCGACGACCCAGCGCGCGGAGGGGTCGACGAGGGTGAGGTTCGCAGGGGCGCCGGCCGCGATCGGGCGCCCCTGCGACGTCAGGCGCCCGATCCGCGCGGGGCGGATGGACATCCGGTCGGCGACCGCGGCCCAATCGAGCAGGCCGGTGTCCACCATGGTCGCCGCGACGACCGACAGCGCCGTCTGCAGGCCGAGCATCCCGAACGCTGCGGCCGCCCACTCGGTCTCCTTGTCCTCCAGGGCGTGCGGCGCGTGGTCCGTGGCCACGCAGTCGATCACCCCGTCCGCCAGCCCGGCACGCAGCGCCGCGACGTCCGCGGCGGTCCGCAGCGGAGGGTTCACCTTGTAGATGGGGTCGTAGGTGGCGGCGAGCTCGTCGGTGAGCAGCAGGTGATGGGGCGTGACCTCCGCGGTCACCGGGAAGCCGGCGGCCTTGGCCAGCCGGAGGATCTCGACGCTGCCCCGGGTGGAGACGTGGCAGACGTGCAGCCGCGACCCGACGTGCGCGGCGAGCAGCACGTCACGGGCGATCACCGCCTCCTCCGCGACGCTCGGCCACCCGGTCAGGCCCAGCCGGCCCGACAGGTCGCCCTCGTGCATCTGGGCACCGTCGGTGAGCCGTGGCTCCTGGGCGTGCTGGGCGATCACTCCGTCGAATGCCTTGACGTACTCCAACGCCCGGCGCATCAGCACCGCGTCCGACACGCACCGGCCGTCGTCGGAGAACACCCGCACGCCCGCCGCCGACTCCGCCATCGCGCCCAGCTCGGCGAGGTGCCTGCCGTCGAGCCCGGCGGTCACCGCCCCGACCGGCTGCACGTCGCAGTGGCCGGCCTCGCGGCCGAGCCGCCACACCTGCTCCACGACGCCCGCGGTGTCGGCGACCGGCTCGGTGTTGGCCATCGCGTGCACCGCGGTGAACCCGCCGAGCGCGGCGGCCGCGGTGCCCGTCTCGACCGTCTCCGCGTCCTCGCGGCCCGGCTCGCGCAGGTGAGTGTGGAGGTCGACGAGGCCGGGCAACGCCACCAGGCCGTCGGCGTCGACCACCCGCTCCCCCGCCGACTCCACGGATCCCGCCGGCCCCATCTCGGCCACCACGCCGTCGCGGACGAGCAGGTCGGCGGGCTCGCCCCCGAGAACCCGCGCGCCGCGCACGACCCACCCCCCGCTCATTCCAGGCCCCCGAGCAGCAGGTAGAGCACGGCCATCCGCACGCTGACCCCGTTGGTCACCTGCTCGACGACCGTCGAGCGCGCGGAATCGGCGACCTCGGCGGCGATCTCCATCCCGCGGTTCATCGGTCCGGGGTGCATGACGATCGCGTGGTCCGGCAGCAGCGCCATCCGCGGCGCGTCCAGGCCGTAGCGCCGGCTGTACTCCCGGGCGCTGGGGAAGTACGCCGCCCCCATCCGCTCGCGCTGCACGCGCAGCATCATGACGACGTCGCTCTTCGGGAGCGCGGCGTCGAGGTCGTACGTCGTGGCGCACGGCCAGCCCTCGACGCCGACCGGCAGCAGCGTCGGCGGGGCGACGAGCGTCACCCAAGCGCCCAGGGTCGCCAACAGCAGCACATTGGACCGCGCGACGCGGCTGTGCAGGACGTCCCCGACGATCGCGACGGCCAGCCCGTCGAGGCGGCCGAGACGCCGGCGCATGGTGAACGCGTCGAGCAGCGCCTGCGTCGGATGCTCGTGCGAGCCGTCGCCCGCGTTGACGACGCTGCCGCCGATCCACTCGGCGAGCCGGTGGGGCGCGCCGCTGGCCGAGTGCCGAACGACGACCGCGTCCGCGCCCATCGCCTCGAGCGTCCGCGCGGTGTCCTTCAGGGACTCCCCCTTGGCGACGCTGGAGCCCTTCGCGGAAAAGTTGATCACGTCAGCGGACAACCGCTTCGCGGCAGCCTCGAACGACATCCGGGTGCGGGTGGAGTCCTCGAAGAACAGGTTGACGACGGTCCGTCCGCGCAGCGTGGGCAGCTTCTTGATCGGGCGATCGGCGACGTGGGCGAGCTCCTCGGCGGTGTCCAGGATCGCCAGCGCGTCGCCGCGGGACAGCTCGGCAGCCGAGAGCAGGTGACGGTTCACCGGTCGGCCTCCCTGTCGTCCCCCCGGTCCGGACGGCCCACCGCGCGCGGAGCGGCCGCCGGGCCGATCAACACCCCGTCGGTGCCGTCCACCTCCGCGAGGAGCACGCGGACCTGCTCGCGCAGCGACGTGGGGAGGTTCTTCCCGACGTAGTCGGCGCGGATCGGGAGCTCCCGGTGACCCCGGTCCACGAGCACCGCGAGCTGCACGGCCCGCGGGCGACCGAGGTCGGCGAGCGCGTCCAGCGCGGCGCGGATCGTGCGCCCCGAGAACAGCACGTCGTCCACGAGGACGACCGTCGCGCCGTCGACCCCGCGGTGCGGGACGTCGGTGCGACGCACCGTGCGGACGCCGCGCAGGCGCAGGTCGTCGCGATACATCGTGACGTCGAGCGAGCCGGCCGGGACCGCGCGACCCTCGACGGCGGCGATCCGGTCGGCGAGGCGCCGGGCCAGGAAGACGCCACGAGTCGGGATGCCGAGCAGCACGACGTCCTCGGCACCCTTCGTGCGTTCGAGGATCTCGTGCGCGATCCGGGTCAGTGCCCGGCCGACCTCGTCGGCGTCGAGGACGCCACGGAAGGCGGGCGCCCCCTCGTCGGCCGAGCGGACGGCAGGGGACACCGGAGGACCTCCTTGCCCGCCTCACGGGACGGGTCGTTAAAGGACGCCGGCCGCCCGCACGGCGGGCCATCGGGCGACCAGGCGTTACCGTAGCAGTGGCTTCGGGAGACCGGGCCCGCGAGGCGGCTGGGGACACGCCGCCAATTCGGCGCGTCGCCGCCTGACCCATCTGGGCGACACGGTAACATCCTCCGCCAGGGCCTTGACCGAGCGTGAAGCTGGGCCTACCGTCACGTTGCGTAACTGAGCGTGGAGGCTTTGTTTCGCATCCCGGCCCATTCCGTTTGCGGGCCGCGACCGCGGGGGAGCACCGCGCACTGACCGCGCGCGGAAACCCTCGCCTAGGCGGGAGACCTGGGGGAACACGAATGACCAGTGAGTACGCCAAAGCGCTTGGTGCGCGGCTGCGGGCGATCCGGACCCAGCAGGGGCTGTCGCTGCACGGGGTGGAGGAGAAGTCGAAGGGCCGGTGGAAGGCGGTCGTCGTCGGGTCCTACGAACGCGGCGACCGAGCGGTCACGGTACAGCGCCTCGCCGAGCTGGCCGGCTTCTACGGGGTCCCCGTCGCCGAGCTGCTGCCGGAAGGCGCGCAGCCCAGCCCGGCGAGCAGCGAGCCGGCGCCGCGACTGGTCATCGACCTCGAGAAGCTCCAGCGGGTCCCCGCGGACCAGGCGGGCCCGCTCGCCCGTTACGCGGCGACGATCCAGAGCCAACGCGGCGACTACAACGGCCGCGTTCTCTCGATCCGCTCCGAAGACCTCCGCTCGCTCGCCGTCATCTACGACAAGTCGCCGAGCCAGCTCACCGAGCAGCTGATCGGGTGGGGAGTGCTGTCCCCCGAGGCGCGCCGCGCGCTGGAAACCGTCTGACGACGCAGGTCACCGGGTCAGGGTGGGCTTCAGGTCGAGCAGCCGGGCGAGGAGCCCGTTGACGAACGCCGGCGACTGGTCGGTGGACAGCTCCTCGGCCAGCGCCACCGCCTCGTCGACCGAGACCACGTCAGGGACGTCGTCCTCCCACAGCAGCTCGTAGGCACCGAGCCGGAGCAGATTGCGGTCGATCGGCGGCATCCGCTCGAGTGGCCATCCCTCGGCGTACGTCGCCAGCAGCTCGTCTATCCGTTCCCGGTGCGCGACGACGCCCTGGACCAGCGTGGCGGTGTAGGCCGCCACCGGGGGTTGGGCGCGCTCGGTGCGCTCCCGCAGCGTGGTCAGCGGATCGAGCCCGCGCAGCTCCGCCTCGTAGAGGATTTCGAGGGCGCGTTTGCGGGCCTTGCGGCGCGCGGTCATCGACGGCCTGTCATCGGGGCGGCCCGGCTAGCCGCTGACCCGGCCGAGGTAGTCGCCGGTCCTCGTGTCGACCTTGACGCGTTCGCCGTTGGCGACGAACAACGGCACCTGGACCTGTGCTCCGGTCTCCACCGTCGCCGGCTTGGTGCCGCCCGTCGAGCGGTCACCCTGCAGGCCGGGCTCGGTGTAAGTGATGGTCAGCTCGACCGAGGCCGGCAGCTCGACGTACAGGGGCGTGCCGTCGTGGACCGCGACCGTGCCCGTCATGTTTTCGAGCAGATAGTTCGCCGCGTCGCCGACGGTCTGCTCGGGGATGTGCAGCTGGTCGTAGGTCTGGGTGTCCATCCACACCAGGTCCGTTCCCTCGCGGTAGAGGTACTGCATCTCCCGCTTGTCCACGTGCGCGACGTCCACCTTCACGCCGGCGTTGAACGTCCGGTCGACAACCTTGCCGGAGAGCACGTTCTTGAGCTTGGTGCGCACGAACGCGCCGCCCTTGCCCGGTTTGACGTGCTGGAACTCGACGACGTTCCACAGCTCGCCGTCGAGGTTGAGGGTCATGCCGTTCTTGAGGTCGTTCGTCGTCGCCACGAGGTTCGAGTCTCCTGGTCGGGGTCCTGGTCGGGGTCCTGGTCGAGGTCCTAGTCGGGTCACCCGGGCGCTAGGCCAGGACGAGCAGCTCCTTGGGGGCGGTCGTCAGCAGCTCGGGCTCCCCGTCGCGAACGACCACGGTGTCCTCGATCCGGACGCCGCCGCGGCCCGCGAGGTAGACCCCGGGCTCCACCGTGACCGGAACTCGTGCCGCGAGTCTACCGGCCCCCGTCGGGCTGATCCGCGGAGCCTCGTGGATCTCCAGTCCTACGCCGTGCCCCACCCCGTGCGGGAACTCCTCCCCTCGCCCGGCGGCCTCGACCACGGCCCGGGCCGCGCGGTCGACGTCGGTGACGTCCGCGCCCGGGGCCAGCGCGCGCAGCGCGGCCAGCTGCGCCGCGGCGACGAGCCCGTGCAGGTCGCGCTGCCAGTCCGCGCAGTGCCCGACCGCCACCGTCCGCGTCATGTCCGCGTGGTAGCCGGCGTACCGCGCGCCGAAGTCCACGATGAGCAGGTCGCCCACGGCGAGCGGGCGGTCCGTGGGCGCGTGGTGCGGGATCGCGCTGTGCGGGCCGGTGGCGACGATCGTCGGGAAGGCCGGGCCCTCGGCGCCGAGGTCGAACATGCGGGCCTCGAGGAACCGGGCGAGATCCCGCTCCGTCCGGCCGGGGTGGACGAGGTCGAGCAGCCCGCGAAACGCCTCCGCGGTGATACCGCACGCGCGGGCGAGGGCCGCGAGCTCCTCGCCGTCCTTGACCTGGCGCAGCTCCTCGACGGCGCGCCCCAGCGGGAGGAGGTCCAGCCCCGGCGCGGCCGAGAGCAGCTGGCCGTGCAGCTCCACGGTCACGTCGTGCGCCTCGAAGGCCAGCCGGCGGACACCGTCGCGCGCGGCCCGGTCGGCGAGCGCGCACGCCACCTCCCGGTCGACGAGCAGCTCCACGTCCGGTGCCTGCTGCGCCGCCTGCAGCCGGTAGCGCCCGTCGGTCGCGAGCACCGCGCGCTCTGGGGTGACGAGCAGCGCCGCGTTGGACCCGGTGAACCCGGTGAGGTAGCGCACGTTGGGAAGCCGCGTGACGAGGACGGCGTCGACCTCGCCGGCCCGCTCCAGCAGGGCGTCGCGGCGCCGGGCGCAGGCGTGGCTCACGTCGCGAGGCTAGACGCCTCGGCTGCCGACGCCCCTCGTCGTACCCCCCTCGGCGATCTCGCCGACGGGCGCGGCGTCCTCGCGCGCGACGGCGGAGAACGCCGCGACGAGCAGCGCTGGGTCCGGGTCGTCGAGGACGACGGGTTTCGCGATCGCGTCCAGGACGACGAACCGCAGCCGGCTCCCCCGGGCCTTCTTGTCGACGCGCATCGCCGCGAGCAGCGACGGCCACGCGTCGGCGCGGTAGGTCAGCGGGAGTCCGACGGCGGCGAGCAGGTGGCGGTGTCGGTCGACCCCGTCGTCGTCGAGGCGCCCCACGAGCCGGGAGAGCTCCGCGGCGAACACCATCCCGACGCTGATCGCGGCGCCGTGCCGCCACCGGAACCGCTCGACCTTCTCGATCGCATGGCCCAGCGTGTGGCCGTAGTTGAGGATCTCCCGCAGCCCGCTCTCCCGCGGGTCGGCGCTGACGACACGCGCCTTGACGGCGACCGAACGCTCGACGAGGTCCCGGGTCAGCGGACCGGCGGGGTCGGCAGACGCCGGCGGGTCCGCGGCGACGCGGTCGAGGATGACCGGGTCGGCGATGAACCCGCACTTGACCACCTCGGCGAGCCCGCTGACGTACTCGTTGTGCGGCAGCGTGGCCAACGCCGCGAGATCGCACAGCACGCCCGCCGGGGCGTGGAACGCGCCGACCAGGTTCTTGCCCTCGTCGGTGTTGACGGCCGTCTTGCCGCCGATCGCCGCGTCGACCATGCCGAGGAGCGTGGTGGGGACGTGCACGACGCGCACGCCACGCAGCCACGTGGCCGCCACGAACCCGGCGAGGTCGGTGACCGCACCGCCGCCCACCCCGACGACCGCGTCGCTGCGGGTGAGACCGATCCGGCCCAGCACCCCCCAGCAGAACTCGGCGACCCGCAGCGCCTTCGCGTCCTCGCCGTCCGGCACCTCGATCGCGTGCGCCTCGAACCCCTCCCCGCGCAGGTCGGCGACGACCGCGTCGGCGGTCGCGGCGAGCGCGTGCGGGTGGATGACCGCCACCCGCTGCGCGCCGGCGAGCAGCGGCGGCACCTCACCGAGCAGCCCGTCGCCGACGACGACGTCGTACGGCGCGAAGCCCGCGCTCCCCGCGACGCGCAGCCGGGTCGGCTGCTCCCCCGTCACGGATCCAGCACCCGGAGGACGTCCGCGACGACGTCGTCGACGGCGCGGCCGTCCGTGACGACGGTCGCGACCGCGACCTCCTCGTACAGGGGCCGCCGACCGTCGAGCAGCGTCTTCAGCGTCGCCCGCGGGTTGAGCATCAGCACCGGCCGGCTCGTCGCCAACCCGACCCGCTCGACGGCGTCGGCGAGCTCCACGGACAGGAACACGACGGTGTGGCCGCGCAGCGCGTCACGGAGCTCCGGGGCGAGCACCGCCCCGCCGCCGAGGGCGAGGACGCCGGTGTGCTCGCGTAGCGCGCGGGCGACCGCCGCTCGTTCCAGGGCGCGGAAGTGCTCCTCCCCCTCGTCGAGGAAGATGTCGCGCACCGGCTTGCCCGCGGTTCGCTCGATGTCGGTGTCGGTGTCGCGGAACTCGACGCCGAGCAGCTCCGCCGTGCGCCGCCCAACGCTGGTCTTGCCCGCGCCCGGCGGGCCGACGAGGACCAGAGCGGGCCCGCCCGAGCGGCGCGCCGGTGGCCTAGCGGACGACAAGGCTCTTGAGGTAGCCGTCGAGGTTGCGCGCGGTCTCCTCGACTGCGTCGCCACCGAACTTCTCGAGAACCGCGCCGGCGAGCACGAGGGCGACCATCGCCTCGGCGACCACTCCCGCCGCGGGGACCGCGCACACGTCGCTGCGCTGCGCGATCGCCTTCGCGGGCCCGCCGGTCTCCACGTCGACGGTCTCGAGCGGGCGCGACAGGGTGCTGATCGGTTTCATCGCCGCCCGCACCCGCAGCACCTCCCCGGTGGTCATCCCGCCTTCGACGCCGCCGGCGCGCGCGGACCTCCGACGTACGCCGTCGGGCCCGGGTTCGATCTCGTCGTGCGCGAGCGAGCCGCGCCGGCGGGCGACGGCGAATCCGTCGCCGAGCTCGACACCCTTGATCGCTTGGATGCCCATGAGCGCGGCGGCGAGCTGCGCGTCGATCCGGCGGTCCCAGGACACGTGGCTGCCGAGGCCGGGGGGCAGCCCGTGGACGACGACCTCGGCGATCCCGCCGAGCGTGTCCGCGTCGGCGCGCGCCGCGTCGATCGCGGCGACCATGGCGGCGCTCGCCTGCGGGTCGAGGCAGCGGACGGGGTCGGAGTCGATGCGGGCGGCGTCCTCCGGCTGCGGCACCAGTCCCGGCGGCGCCGAGACCTCGCCGATGGCGACGACGTGGCTCACGATCTCCATGCCGCCGACCTGGCGCAGGAAGGCGCTCGCCACCTCGCCGATCGCGACGCGGGCGGCGGTTTCCCGGGCGCTGGCGCGTTCGAGGACGGGGCGGGCGTCGGAGAACCCGTACTTCTGCATCCCCGCCAGGTCTGCGTGCCCGGGACGGGGGCGGGTGAGCGGCTGCGCACGCGCGAGACCGGCCAGCTCCGCCGGGTCCACCGGGTCCGGCGCCATGACCAGCTGCCATTTCGGCCATTCGCTGTTGCCGACGCGCACCGCGACGGGGCCGCCGATCGTCGCCCCGTGCCGCACACCGCCGAGGAACTCCACCTCGTCGCGCTCGAACGTCATGCGCGCGCCACGGCCGTAGCCGGCGCGCCGGCGCTCGAGCGCGGCGGCGACGTCACCGGTGGCGATCCGGACGCCGGCGGGCAGCCCCTCGAGCACGGCGACCAGCGCCGGCCCGTGCGACTCCCCCGCGGTCATCCAGCGCAGCACGCCCTCATCGTCGCACGCACGCGTCGGCGCGAAGCTCGGCGACGCCGCGGCGGACGCCGGTCAGCCCGTCGCCGGCCAGCCCGGCGGGGTCAGCGGAGCACGGCGCCGCTCGTGGACCCGCCCCCGGCACCTGACGCGGCGGTCCCGCCACCGGACGAGGCGGACGTGGCCGTCCCGGTGGCCGTGCCGCCGGAGGAGCCCCCAGAGGAGCCCCCGGAAGAGCCGGCTGGCGCCGGGGCCGGCGTGGCGTCTGCGGCAGGGAACGACGAGCGGACGGAACGGGTCGCGGGGAGCGACAGGCCGAGCGACGCGAGCCCGCGGCGCGGCCGGGCGGGTGGTGACGGCCGCAGTGCGCGCGGTGCCGGCGCGCGGCGCGCCGACGCCGGGTGCGGCGCTCGCCGTCGCGGAGGCCACCGGACGCGGGCGACGGGGAAGGGGCGCGGTCAGCTCGGAGTCGCCGTCGCCGCCGAGAGCGGTGACCGCAACCGCGAGCCCGGCGACCAGGGCGACGACGGTGAGCCCGGCCAGCAGGAGCAGGCGGCGGCGGGAGACGTCGGAGGGAGCGTCCACGGGAGTCAGCTCGGGGGACGCGGCGGCCGGCTGCTCACCGGACGGAAAGGACTGGGTCATCACGGGCTCCTCGTCACCGCGCGGCGGCGGACGCCGCGGCGGACGGCGCAGCGGAGGGCGGCGCGGCGGATACCGTCGGACGGTTGCTGACCATGAACACCCGCCCTGTGAGCGTGGCGACCAGGTTGCCGGTCCACGCGTCTGCCCCACCGCCGGCCTCGGCTCCCTCGGGCTGCAGTTTCGGACCGGGGGCCAGCGTGACCCCGGTCACCAGAAGCGCGCGGCGCAGGGTCTCGAGCCGGTGGACGAAGCCCTCGAGCTGGAAGAAGCCGCCGTGCACCTGGAGGGTCACCGGAATCGACGCGAGCTGACCCGCACTTCGCGTACGTGACGAGCCGGTGGCGGACGACGCGCTTCCAGAGCCCGACGTTGGCGCGGTGACCGCGGCCGGCTGTCCTGGCGTCATCGACACGATGTCGACGCCGGAGCGGGCGGCCGTGTCGGTCAGCGAGCGGACCAGCGTCGGCAGCGCGGTGTCGCCGGGTAGTTTCGCGGCGATCTGCCCGAGGCGGGCGCGCTGGGCGGGCAGCTTCGCGTCCTGCGCCTTGAGCATCACCAGCTGCGTGCGCACCTGCCGGTATCGCTGCTCCTGCGCCGTGGTCTGCTCGCGCAGGTCGGCGGCTTCGCCGCGCTTCGGCGCGACGAGCAGGAACCAGCCGGCCAGCAGGATGACGACGACGGCGAGCCCGGTCAGGACCGACCACTGCTGCATCCTGGTCATCTCAGCTCCCCGCCGGTTTCGTGTAGCGGCCGGACAGCGCCTTGTCGGTCACGGTCACCGTCGACGTGAAGTCGACGACCTTGGACGCGTCGATGTACCGCTCCGTCGACGTGGAGAACGACGGGTTCGTGTACCCCCGCTGCTTGGCCAGCGCCTCCAGCCAGGTCGCCACGTCGTCGTGGCTGCGTGCGGTGCCCCGGAACGTGATCTGTGCGATTCCGGTGGGGGCGAGCGGTTGTCACCGCTGCCCGACGCCGACTGGCCGCCGCTGGAGGCCGCCGCGTCGACGTTCTGGGTGATCTGCAGTTGCGTGAGCCACACGCGGCCCGGGAGCGACAGGCTCAGGTCGTTCAGGTAGTAGGACCAGCGCACCTCTTTGCCCATCGCCTGGGTGAGCATGGCCTCGCTCGCGGCCACCTGGGCGTAGACCTCGGGCACGTGCGCGTACCGGCTGGTCTCGGCGTTCACCGTGGCCGTCTTTGCCTGGGCCGCGTCGAGCCCCTGCTGCGCCTCGGTGACGCTGCCGCTCGCGTTGACGTACAGCAGGCCGACGACTCCGACGGTGACGGCGGCCGCGGCGCCGAGACCGGCCTGGAAGCGGCGGAAGCGCCCCTGCTCCTCGATCTCCGGGGGCAGCAGGTTGACCCGCGGCAGCGCCGCCAGACGGGTGACGGTCGACGTGGTCACGCGGCGACTCCCATCGCGAGCCCGACCGGCACCGTGACCAGCGGCCCGACGTAGCCCAGCTGCTCGGTGCTCAGTCCGGTGCGCCCGACGCGCATCGAGGCCAGCGGGTTCGCCTGGTCGACCAGGAGCCGGGTGGCGGCTGACAGCCGGTCGGCGAGCCCGGACAGGAGCCCGCCGCCACCGGACAGCCGGATCCGGCGCAGCGGTGCCGCCGTGGGCGAGGCGAGGTAGTAGTCGAGCGAGCCGCGTACCTCCTCGACGAACGCGTTCGTCGTCGTCTCGATGACCCGCTGCGCCGGGTGCGGCTGTGTCTTGGGGGGACCGGGCGGGGCGGCGTACGCCGACACCGCCGGCGCGGCGGGCACCCCGAGCTGCTGTTTGACCGACTCGGCCTGCTCCAGCGGGACGCCCACCCGCTCGGCGACCGCCTCGGTGACGTCGTGACCGCCCATGAGCAGGATGCGGACGAAGCGGGGGATGCCGGCCTGATGGACGACGATGTTGGTGACGCTGGCTCCGACGTCGACGAGGGCCTCGGCCTCGATGCTCGCCAGCGCCGGCTCGTCGAGCCCGGCGAGCGAGCGCAGCACGGCGAACGACGTGAGGTCGACCATCACGGGGGTGAGCCCGGCGCGGGTGACCGCCGCGATCGTGGCACTGACCGTGTCACGGGCGGCGGCCGCGAGCAGCACGCGCAGCATCCGGCCCCCGCCGTCGTTGGTGAACTCCTCGAGCGGGTGGAAGTCGAGGATCGCCTGCTCGACCGGCATGGGGATGAAGTCCTGGGCCTGCAACGGCAAGGACGCGCGCAGCTCCGACAAGGGCAGCCACGGCAGGTCGACCTGGCGGACGATGACCTTCTGGTTCGCCACCCCGACGACGACGCGCCGACTGGAGAACTTCGCCTGCCCCCACAGTTGCTTGATGGCGGCGGCGACCTGCGCCTCGTCGGCGACCTCGCCGCCGCGCACCGCTCCGGGCGGCAGCGCCACCTGGCCGAACCGTTCCAGCGTCACCGGGCCTCTGCCCAGCGACAACTCCGCGGCCCGCACGCTCGACGTCCCGATGTCGAGACCGACGGCTGCTCGTCCAGCCACGACGTCTTCCCTCCACCCGGCGTCCCGCCCCGGCCGTGCCGGCGCGTCTCGTTCCGGCCATCGGCGACCGCGGCGCGGGTTTGAGCCAGCGGCGGACGTGGGCGGGTCTAGCCGAGGGCGCCGGACAGGTACGCGTCGGCGAGCGGGTGACCTGCGAGGATGCCGACGAGCGCCCCGGCGAGCATGAACGGCCCGAACGGGATCGCCGTCTTGCGTCCGGCGCGACGCAGCACGACGAGGGCGGCGCCGGCGAGGCCCCCGAGGAGGAATCCCGCGAACGCGCCGACGAGGAGCTCGCCGACGCCGAGGTAGCCGAGGTAGCCGAGCACCCCGGACAGCTTCACGTCACCGAAGCCCATGCCGGCGGGGTATGCGAGCGCGAGCAGGAAGTAGAACGCGAACAGCGCCGCCATGCCGATGACCGCGCGCCCGAACGCGTCAGGGTTGCGGTCGACCAGCGCGGCGAGGCCAAGCAGCGCCAGGCCGACGGCGTACGACGGGAGCACGATCGCGTTCGGCAAGCAGAGCTAGTCACAACAGGTGGCCCCCGCCGTCCTGACCGACGACGAGGGCCCGGCGGATCACCTACTAGGAAGGATCACCGCCATGGCAAGTGCAGCACATCCGCCCAAGCGACGGGCCCGCTGGCCGCAGCGCCCGGCAGAGGCCCGACGACAGGACCGGCTCGCCGAGGCGCTCGCCGAGGCGATGAGTCCGCGCAACCCGATCACCCTTCCGCGCAAGGAGAAGACCCGATGACTGAAACTGAGATCACCCTCAGCGAGGCACGTCAGCACCTGCACGACGCGCAAGAGGCGCTCGGGCTCGACCCGAAGAGCGGCGCCTTCTACGCCGAGGTGCCGCGACCCGATTCTGCCTACCACGTCGGTAGCGCCCAGATCAGCACGGCCCTGTCGCTGATCGCGATCGGGGCTCTGCTCACCGAGATCCTCGACGAGTTGCGCGCCGCACGCCGTCGCGGCGACGAGAAGTAACTAGCTCATCAACAAGTGGCCCCCGCCGCGGACGAGGCGACGAGGGCCCACGGACCGCCTGGATAGGGGGCGACCCGCATGACCAGTCCACCATGCCCGCGCTGGTGCGCGACCGGCCCGCATGACGACCCGACGACGCCGCACTACAGCGGCACCCTGGCCTCCGCGGAGCTTGACGACGGCGCCGGGTCGATGCTGATGTCCGCGATGCTCGTGCAAGAGCCGAGTGCCGGCTTCCCCGAGCTGCGGGTCGAGTTGCACGGCGCGGTCGCCGTGTCGATGACCACGGAGCAGTTGCACCGCGCCGCGTCCGAGGTGCTCAACCTCGGTTTGTACTTGACGGTCCTGGGCGACCGTCTCGACGTCGCTCAGCTGGTGGGTGCCTAACCTGAGATCAGGGCGCGGTATGAGGTCGTGCTGGTCCCCCCGCCATGACTCCCCTGCTGGCTTCAGGAAAGACGGATTTCCGTCTTTTTCAGGCGCCGCTCGCCGTGCCTGCTTGACCACCACCTGTACCTTCCAGCGAGCTGTAAACGTGCCATCAGCCACAACTGACGGCGAGCAGTGAAGGTCCCAGCAGGAGTCCGGGCACGACGTGGCAGTCTGGCTCGCGGAGACCCTGGGACACGCTGCGGGAGTTGGTCCGCGCGGTCGATGACGCGAGCAGCCCGTTTCAGGTCACCGAGGTCGAACGGCCCGGCGAAGGGTGAGGCGACGCAGTTCATTCGCTT
>DATGDX010000160.1:0-2133 GCA_035310665.1 Mycobacteriales bacterium
AGATCTCGGGGTCCCAGATCGGGATCTCCTGCGCGATCGCCCGCTTCTCGTAGCGGGTCGTGCCGGTCGGGAACGTCCCGTCCACCGGCAGCGCGCTGACCGGCAGCAGGTCGCCCTCGCCGGTGAGGATGCGCGCGGTGACCCGCTCCACGAAGTCCGGCACCGAGGGCGGGACGGCCGGGCGCATCCCGATCGAACTGGTCACCTTCTCCGGGACCGGCACCTCGTGCAGCTCCTCGACCGACCGGTCGATCGCGGCCATGTTGCGCTCGACGATCTCGGGCCCGCGCCGCCCGTAGGTGTACTGGACCGACTGCTTGACCGCCGCGATCGCCTCGTCCCGCGGCAGGATCCCGGACAGCGCGAAGAAGCACGGCTGCATCACGGTGTTGATCCGGGCGCCCAGCCCGAGCTCGCGGGCCACACGGTAGGCGTCGATCGCGTAGAGCTTGAGGTCGTTGTCCAGGATCTGCCGCTGAACCGGCTCCGGCAGCGCGTCCCAGACCGCCTCGGTCGGCAGCGGCGCGTTCAGCAGCACGGTCGCGCCCGGCTTGGCGGCGCCGAGGACGTCGCGCGTGGACAGGAAGCCGAACTGGTGGCAGGCGACGAAGTCGGCCTGCTCGATGAGGTACGTCGAGCGGATCGGGTCGCGGGAGAAGCGCAGGTGGCTCACCGTCTGCGCGCCGGACTTGCGCGAGTCGTACACGAAGTACCCCTGCGCGTGCAGACCGGTGTGCTCGCCGACGATCTTCACCGTGTTCTTGTTCGCGCCGACGGTGCCGTCCGCGCCCAGCCCGAAGAAGACGGCCTCGACGTCCCCCTCGCGACGGGCGGGGGCGAAATCGGGGTCGAGCGGGAGGGACAGGTGGGTGACGTCGTCGACGATGCCGACGGTGAACCGTGGCTTCGGCTCGTCCTTCGCCAGCTCGTCGAAGACCGCCTTGACCATCCGCGGCGTGAACTCCTTCGACGACAGCCCGTACCGCCCGCCGATCACGCGCGGCAGGTCGGTGGCCGCGAGCCGCCCCGTCATGACCGCCTCGGCGAGCGTGGTCGTGACGTCGGTGAGCAAGGGCTCGCCGACCGCGCCGGGCTCCTTCGTGCGGTCGAGCACCGCGATGCGCCGGACCGAGGCCGGCAGCGCGGCGAGCAGCGGCGCGGCGGGGAACGGGCGGTACAGCCGAACCTTGACCAGGCCAACACGCTCGCCGCGCCGTACGAGCTCCTCGACCGCCTCCTGCACCGCGCCCACGCCGGAGCCCATCAGCACGACGACGCGGTCGGCCTCCGGGTGCCCCTCGTACTCGACGAGCCGGTAGCGCCGGCCGGTGCGCGCGGCGAACGCGTCCATCGTGCCCTGCACGATCCCCGGGATCGCGTCGTAGAACGGGTTGATCCCTTCGCGCGCCTGGAAGAAGACGTCGGGGTTCTGCGCGGAGCCGCGCAGCACCGGGCGGTCGGGGGACAGGCCCCGGGCCCGGTGCGCCAGCACGTCGGCGTCGTCCACCAGGGCGCGCAGGTCGTCCTGTTCGATGATCTCGACGTCGTTGAGCTCGTGGCTCGTGCGGAACCCGTCGAAGAAGTGCAGGAACGGCACCCGGCTCTTGAGCGTCGAGGCGTGCGCGACGGCGGCGAGGTCGTGCGCCTCCTGCACGCTGCTCGACGCGAGCATGGCGAACCCGGTCGCGCGGGTCGTCATGACGTCGCTGTGGTCCCCGAAAATCGACAGAGCGTGCGTGGCGATCGTGCGGGCGGCGACGTGCAGGACGGTGGGGGTCAGCTCTCCGGCGATCTTGAACATGTTCGGGATCATCAGCAGCAGGCCCTGCGACGACGTGAAGGTCGTCGTGAGCGCGCCCTTCTGGATCGCGCCGTGCAGGGTGCCGGCCGCGCCGGCCTCGCTCTGCATCTCGATGACCCGCGGCGTGGTCCCCCACAGGTTCCCGCGCCCGGCCGCCGACCAGGCATCCGCCTGCTCGCCCATGGGGGACGACGGAGTGATCGGGTAGATCGCGATGACCTCGCTGAAAGCGTAGGCGACGCGCGCCGCCGCCTCGTTGCCGTCGATGCACGCTCTGGCCACGACAACTCCCGCGTTCGATCTGACAGATGTTCTGGTCGTCTTCTGGCTCG
>DATGDX010000161.1:0-6902 GCA_035310665.1 Mycobacteriales bacterium
TCGACGAAGCCCGGCGACAGGCCAACGTCGCGATGGACTACCTCCGTCGGCACGGCCCGTTCGAGCCGCACCGGCTCGGTCTCGACGAGCTCGAGTACACCACCATGCCGGGCATCCAGCAGCGGATCCGGGACCGGTGGATGCCCATCGAGGGCGGCGTACCGGCGCGTCCCGCCGAGCCGCTGATCCCGACCCAGGGGCAGGCGCCCGCGCCGGCCGCGCCGTCCTGACCGGCGGGGCGCGGGCGGGCTTGCGGGTCGCGCCCGGCGCGCTGCCCAATCCGGATTAGCCGCGTCCGGGCTCGGCTGCCAGCCGCACCGCAGTCACCTTGTACTCGGGGCAGCCGGTGTGCGTATCCGCGTGTTCCGACGTGAGCGCGTTGGTGCCCGCCTCCGGGAAGTGGAACGCGCAGAACAGCTCCCCGGGCCGGACCTCGTCGGTGACACGCACCGCCAGCACCGTCTCCGCACGTCGGCTGACCACGCGCACCCGGTCGTCATCGCCGAGGCCGAGCCGGGCCGCATCACCGGGGTGCACGTCGAGGGTTTCGCGGGCGAGCAGCCGGCGGTTGGGCGTCCGGCGGGTCATGCTGCCCGAGTTGTAGTGGACGAGTCGTCGGCCGGTGACGAGAACAAACGGATAGTCGAGATCGGGCTCCTCCCCCGGAGCAGCCACGGCACGTCGCTCAGCACCGCGCGGCCGCTCGGTGTCGCGAACCGCTGCCGATACAGCGCCGGCTCGCCCGGGTCGACGGCCGACCGGCACGGCCAGTGCAGGAAACCCGCCGCGTCCAGCCGGTCGTGCGATACACCGGCGAACAGCGGGCTCAGCGCCGCGTACTCGTCGAGCGTCGCCGCGGGTGTGGGGCAGCCGAGGTCGGTGCCCAGCGCCCGCGCGACGGCCCGCAGCACCGTGAAGTCATCCCGCACCTGCCGCGGCGGGGGCAATGCCGGCCGGACCCGCTGGAAACGTCGGTCGGAGTTGGTGAACGTCCCGTTCTTCTCCAGGAACGTCGCGACGGGCAGCACGACGTCGGCGGCGGCCGCCGTCGCGGTCGGGAACACCTCGTGGCAGACGACGAGGTCGCACACGGCGAGCGCGCCGCGGACCCGATCGCTGGCCGGGTAGGTCTGCAGCACATCCCCGCCGATCAACCACAGGGCGCGGACCCGGCCCTCGCCCGCGGCGACCAGCATCTCCGGCAGGCGCATCCCGGGACGTTCCGGCACCGGTGCCTCCCAGCGGGCGGAAAACCGCGCCCGGACGTCGGAGTCGACCACCGGTTGGTAGCCGGGCAGCAGGTCCGGCAGCGCGCCCATGTCGCACGCGCCCTGCACGTTGTTCTGCCCGCGCAACGGGTTCACCCCGGCGCCGCGGTCCGTGCCGACCGCTCCGCGCAGGATCGCCAGGTTGGCCAGTGCCCGGACGCCGTCGGTGCCGTGCGCATGCTCGGTGACGCCGAGGCCATAGACGATGGCCGGAAAGGTGGCCGACCCAAACCGCCGGGCCGCGTCCCGCAGTGCGTCGGCGTCGACCCCGGACAGCATCGCCACCCGTTCCGGCGGAAACTCGTCGAGCCGCGCGCGAAGCGCATCCATCCCCTCGGCCCGGTCGCGCAGGAACGCCTCGTCGGCGTACCCAAGCTCGAGCATGAGCCGGGCGAGACCGTGGAAGACCGCGACGTTGGAACCGGGGCGGACCGGCAGGTGCACGTCGGCGAGCGCGGCAAGCTCCGTGCGCCGCGGGTCGACGACGACGAGACCGGCGCCGTTGAGCACCCGCTGGCGAATACGGGCGCCGACCACCGGGTGAGCCTCCGTGGTGTTGCTGCCAAACACGAGGAAGCAGTCGACCAGGTCGACATCGTCGAGGGAATTGGTGGCGCCGGCGTAGCCGAACGCAGCTGTCAACGCGGCCGCGGACGGCGCATGGCAGACCCGGGAACAGTTGTCGACGTTGTTGCTGTCGACCGCCACGCGCATCAGCTTCTGCGCCAGGTAGTTCTCCTCGTTGGTGGCCCTCGCCGAGGACAGCATCGCGACCGCGTCCGGTCCGTACGTCGCTCGGACCGTGGCGAGACCGTCGGCGACGCGCGCCAACGCCTCCTCCCACGAGGCCGGTTCCAGCCGTCCCCGCCGGCGCACGAGCGGGGTGGTCAGCCGGTCCGGGGCGTGGACGAACGCGTGCGCGAACCGGCCCTTGACACAGGCGTGTCCGCGGTTGACCGCGCCCCTCTTCGCCGGGGACACCCAGGCCAGCTGGCCGCCGCGGGTGTGCACGTCCAGGGTGCAGCCGACCCCGCAGTAACCGCACGTGGTGGAGGTCGTCTCCGCGATCGGCCGCAGGTTAGCCTTTCCGGCCTCGTGCAGCGCGCCGGTGGGACAGGTGTCGACGCAGCCCCCGCAGGCCACGCACGGCGAATCCACCCAGGCGCCGCCGGCGCCGGCGGCGACCACGGTGTCCGCGTCGCGTCCGGCGAGCGTGAGGGCGAACGTGCCCTGCACCTCCGCGCACATCCGCACACAGCGCCCGCAGGCGATGCACAGGTCGCGGTCGAGGTGGACGTACGGATGAGACTCGTCGCCGCCCCGGCCAGCGGGCTCGCCGAACGCCTCGCGTCCCACACCCAGTCGTTCACACACGGCCCGCAGCTCGGTCGGCAGGGCGAACGCGCGCGCTGGCAACGACGAGACGAGCAGGGTGAGCACCGCCCGCACCGTGGCGCGAACCGCGGGGTCGTCGGTGCGCACCACGACGCCGTCGGCCGCGGGGGTGGTGCAGGCGGGCAGCGCCCCGGCCCCGGCGACCGCGACGAGGCACAGCCGGCACGAGCCCGCGGGACGCAGCCGGGGATCCGAGCACAGCGACGGCACGAAGACGCCGGCCGCGTACGCCGCGTCGAGCAGGCTCGCCCCGGTGGCCACGGTGACCGGCATCCCGTCCACGGTCAGCCTCATCCGGCCGTCTCCTCGCCGTACACCCGCAGCAGCCCGCGCACGCCGCGCACCGCGCCGCGGCCGAATCCGCACAGGCTGGTTTCGGCCATCACGTCGAGGATGCGCACGAACTCGGCCGGCACCGTTCGGTTCTCGGCGGCGAGCAGCTCGGCCCCGCGGCGGGTGCCGATCCGGCACGGCGCGCAGCCGCCGCAGCTTTCGGACGCGACGAACTGCCACAGGTGGTCGAGCAGTGCCCGGCCCGGCACGGTGTCGTCCACCGCGACGAGACCGGCGTGGCCGAGCGCGGCGCCGCGAGCCGTCAGGGCCGCATCGAGCAGCGGCACATCCAGGTCGTCGGCGGCGAGGAAACCGCCCAGCGGCCCGCCGATCTGCACCGCCCGCAGGCGATACCCGTTGCGCAGGCCGCCGCCGAGGTCCTCGACCAGGGTCCGCAGGGGCGTTCCCAACGCCACCTCGTACACCCCGGGGGAGCGGAACCGTTCGTTGAGGCACACCAGCTTCGTTCCGGTCTCCGGCCGCACCCCCGAGGCCTGCGAAGGCATGTCCGCCGCGTCGTACGATCTCCGGCACCGCGGCGAGGGTCTCCACGTTGTTCACCGCGGTGGGTCGGCCGAGCAGACCCGCGCTCGTCGGGTACGGCGGACGCGGCCGCGGCACGCCTCGCTGCCCCTCCAACGACGCCAGCAGCGAGGTCTCCTCGCCGGCGACGTACGATCCGGCGCCGGCCACCACCTCCACGTCGAAAGCCACCCCGCTGCCCAACACGTCCGGCCCGAGCAGCCCGGCCGCGGCGGCCTCGGTCACCGCCGCCCGCAGCCGCTCCCCGGCGCGCGGATACTCGGCCCGCACGTACACGAACCCGTGCTCCGCGCCGCAGGCGAGCCCGGCCAGCGCCAGCCCTTCCAGCACCCGGTGCGGGTCCTGCTCCATGAGCAGCCGGTCGGCGTACGAGCCGGGATCCCCTTCGTCGGCGTTGGCCACGACGTACCGCGGGCCGGGCGGTCCGGCCGCGACCGCCGTCCACTTGCGCGCGGTCGGGAACTCCGCGCCGCCCCGGCCGCGCAGCCCCGCCGTCGCAACCGCGGCCAGCACCCGGGCCGCATCGTGCCGGGTCACCACGTTCGGCCACACCTGCCACCGGTCGGCCGCGCCGACCACAGCGGCGAGCGCGAACGGCTCGGCGACGGCGGCGCCCACCGGGATCGGCGGGTCGCGCGGCGGCGCCCGCCCGGCGAGCTGCTCGGCGATGTCCGGCCCGGCCCGCGGGTCGTCGCCGTCGAGCACCGCCGGTGCGGCGTAGCAGTAGCCCAGGCAGGCCACGCGCTGCAGCGACAGCGAGCCGTCGGCGGCGCAGCCGCCGACGGCGGTGCCGAGCGCGGCCGCGATCGCGGGCACGTGCCGACCACCGGCGGCGACGAAGCAGGCGGTTCCGTCGCAGACACGAACGTGCCGGGAACCGCGGCGCGGCAACGCCAGGTCGGCGAAGAACGTCGCCGCGCCGTACACCGCCGCGGCCGGCAGACCGAGCCGGTCGGCCACCCGGGTCACCTCCGCCGGGCCGAGCGTCCCGGCGCGGGCCTGCTCGTCCCGCAACGCCTGCAGCGTCCCGGAGCTCGGTCGGCCGCGCCGGCGCTCGAGGTCGCCGAGCGTGTCCCGCGGGCCGGTCACATCATCGCGTCCGGTCTCGCGCAGCCTCGACCAGCAGTCGACGCTCGGCGGCGGCCACCACCCGCCGCGCCGCCTCGACCGCCTCCGGCGTCACCGAGATCGACGTGATGCCCAGCCGGACCAGGTGCTCGGCGAACTCCGGCCGGTTGCTGGGCGCCTGCCCACACAGCGAGGAGGTGATGCCCGCGTCGCGGGCCGCGGTGATGATCCGCGCGATGGCGTCGAGCACCGCCGGGTCGGACTCGTCGAACAACTCCGCGCACACCTCCGAGTCGCGGTCCACCCCGAGGACGAGCTGGGTGAGGTCGTTCGAGCCGATCGACACCCCGTCGATGCCGAGCGCGGCGTACTCGCGCACGTAGTAGCCGACCGAGGGGACCTCGGCCATCACCCACCGCAGCAGCCGGCGGTCGTCCCCGAGCGGTGAGCGGTCGACCGCGTCCAGGCAGGCCTCCAGCTCCCACTGCGTCCGGACGAATGGGATCATGAGGTGCAGGTTGGGCGTCTGCTCCCGTACCCGCGCCAGCACCTCGAGCTCGAGGGCGAACAGGTCGGGCTCCCGGACGTACCGGAAACATCCCCGATAGCCGATCATCGGGTTGTCCTCGGGGCGCTCGTACGCCTCCCCGCCCTCGAGCCCCCGGAACTCGTTGGTGCGAAAGTCGATGCTGCGGTAGACGACCGGCCGCGGCGCGAACGGTCGCGTGATCCGCAGCAGCGACTCGGTCATCCGCTGGACGAACTCCCCGCGTCCACCGCGGTCGAGCAGCGCCCGCGGGTGCACCCCGCCGAGCGCCTCGGTGAGCATGAACTCGGCGCGCAGCAGCCCGACCCCGTCGACCGGCTGGGCGGCGACCTCCGCGGCGTGTTCCGGCATCGCAAGGTTGACGTAGAGGCGGGTCGCCAACGGCTCGACCGCGGCGGCGACGACCGGCGTCACCGGCCCGGTGCGGGCCGGCTGCGGCTGGGCCCCCTGGGTGGCGGCCTGGGCCTCGAGCTGCGTAGCGCCGGCCAGCACCACCCCCGCGCCGCCGTCGACGGTGACTGTCTCCCCGTCCCGCAGCACGCTGGTCGCGGTGCGGGTCGCCACGACGCACGGCACCCGCAGCTCCCGCGCGACGATCGCGGCGTGGCAGGTCATCCCGCCGCCGTCGGTGACCAGTGCGGCGGCCCGGCGAATCGCCGGAACCCAGTCCGGGTTGGTCATTGCCGCGACGAGCACGTCACCGGCCCGCAGCCGTTCGCCCTCGGCGGGGCTGCGCAGCACCCGGACGGTCCCGGTGGCTACCCCCGGAGCCGCCCCCAATCCGGTGACCAGCGGTGCCGCGGCGGTGGCGCGCTCGGGCGGGGACACGCCCAGGGTCGTGATCGGCCGGGACTGGACGAGCCAGACCTGACCGTCGGCCAGTGCCCACTCGATGTCCTGCGGCGCCGAGTACAGCTCGTGCACGCGGAGCCCGAGCCGGGCGAGCGCGATCACCTCGTCGTCGCCGAGCACGCGGCGGTCGACATCGGCGGCCGGCACCGGGACGCGCCGGTTGCCGCCGGCCGGGGCGCGCACCACCCGCTCCGTCTTGCGGCCCACGTGCACGCTGAGCAGCCGCGGGCCGTCCTTGGCGAGCAGGTACGTGTCCGGCTCGATCTGCCCACCGACCACCACCTCGCCGAGTCCGTACCCCGCCTCGACCACGATCCGGCTGTGGTCCCCGGTTGCCGGGTCCGCGGTGAACATGACGCCGGACCGCTGGGCGTCCACCATGCATTGGATGACGACCGCGACCGCGGCGTTGGCGGTCATCCGGTGCGCCCGGCGATACGCCAACGCCCGTGGGGCGAACGCGGACGCCCAGCACTGGACGATGGACGCCAGCACGGCCTCTGCACCGACGACGTTGGTGAACGACTCATGCATCCCGGCGAACGACGTTCCAGCGAGGTCCTCGGCGGTCGCGGACGAGCGCACCGCGACCGGCACCTCCGCGCCCAGCTCGGCATAGGCGGACAGCACCGCGGCCCGCGCCGGCTGCGGAACCGTCGCCTTGCCGACCAGCAGCCGCAGCCGCTCGGCCGCGTCGGCGAGCGCGGCGGGATCGTCCACGTCCGCGTCGGCCGCGATCCGCGCCACGTCGTCACCCACCCCCGCCTCCGCGAGCGCGGCCCGAAACACCTCGGCGGTGACGACGAAACCGGGCGGCACCGGCAGCCCGGCGCGGGTCAGCTCACCCAGGTTGGCGCCCTTGCCCCCCACGGCGGCCACATCGGCCAGCCCCAACT
>DATGDX010000162.1:0-4861 GCA_035310665.1 Mycobacteriales bacterium
GTCGGTGATGGCGAGGTTGGGAACGGCGAACGTGCGCAGGTCCGCGTCGACGACACCGCTCTTCTCGTCCGCCGCCATGCGCGCCCCGCCGACGAGGTGCGCGTAGCGGTCGATCGTCATCACCTCGGTCGCGCCCGCCGCATGCAGGATGTCCTCCATCACCGCGCGCGCGGCGCGCGTCTGCTGCCGGTCGTTGTCGCACTGGCTGTAGGTGAAGCGGGCGACGGGCAGGCCGCGGCGGTCGGTCTCGTCGGCGAGCGTGACCCGGTTGTCCGGCAGCGGCAGGAACTCGCACAGCGCGCCGAACGTCGCCCAGTGCACGTAGTCGCGCATGTACTCCCGCAGCGCGGATCCCCAGCGCCCCTGCGCGCACACGTGCTCCGCGAACGTGATCGGCAACGGGGAGACGCACTGGATCGAGAACCCGCGGCGATACGGCCGCCGCGGGTCGGTTTCGTAGAACGCCTCGGTCGACACCTCGGGCGGGGGCGCCTTGTACGCGCGCACCTCGTCGGAGAACCGGCCCGCGGTCTGCGGCGCCCCCTGCACCATCAGGTAGCGCCCCACCTGGTCGAGGTCGTTGCACAACCCCTGCGGGAACCGCGACGACGCCGACAGCAGCAGCAGCCGCGGCGTCTCGATGCTGTAGCCGGCGACCGCGACCATGCGGGCCCGCTGGAAACGCTCGACGCCGCCGTGGAAGTAGCGGACGCCGGTGGCGAGACCGGTGGCGTCGTCGACCTCGACCCGGAACACCATGCAGTCGGGCCGGATCTCCGCGCCGTGCGCGAGGGCGTCGGGGACGTGCGTGACGAGCGGCGAGCCCTTGGCGTTCACCTTGCAGCCCTGCAGGCAGAAACCGCGGTAGATGCAGTGCGGGCGGTTGCCGAACCGGCCGTTGGCGATGGCGACCGGGCCGACGCGCGCCTCGATGCCCAGGCGCTGGCAGCCGCGCAGGAACACCTGCCCGTTGCCGCCGACGGGGTGCGGCGAGTGCGGGTAGTCGTGCGGGTCGCCCCAGGGCCAGTGCTCGCCCGCGACCGGCAGCTCCGCCTCGACCTGCTCGTAGTAGGGCTTGAGGTCGTCGTACGCCAGCGGCCAGTCGGCCCCGACGTCGTCGAGCGAGCGGGTGCGGAAGTCGGACGGGTGGAAGCGGGGGGTGTAGCCGGCGAAGTGCACCATCGACCCGCCGACCCCGCGGCCGGAGTTGTTCGAGCCCAACGGCACCGGGTCGGCGCCGGCGATGACCCGCGGCTCGGTCCAGTACAGGTGGTGCGAGCCCATCTCGTCGCTGACCCAGTCGGCGTCCGGGTCCCAGAACGGCCCGGCGTCGAACGCGACGACCCGCCACCCGGCGCGGGCCAGGCGCTGCGCGAGCACGCCGCCGCCGGCCCCGCAGCCGACGATCGCCACGTCGACCTCGTCGGAATCGGCGTAGCGCCGCATGTCCCGCCGCAGCCGGTGGTTCGTCCGGGTGCCGTCGTTCGGCAGCAGCCAGGCGCTGGCGTTGCGCTCCCGCAGCTCGGCGTCGAACCGGCTCTTCATCGCGGCTCCTGCGCGGCGAGCGGGTGCGCGCCGGGGACCGGGGACGGCTCGCGCACCGGGTCGCGGTCCGGGTGCGCGTCGCGCACCTCCCACGGCTCGCGCGCGTCCAGGCCCAGGTGCTTGTAGCCGCGGGGGTACGCCGGGCCGCCGAACCCGATCTCGTTCCACGCCCACGGGTGGGCGTAGAACGCCGCGCAGGCGTAGCGGGTCCACAGCGACCACAGCCAGGAGGCGGGCAGCCCGTGCCATTCGTCGGCCGCGCCGGCGAGGTCCTGCACCGCCTGCACGACGCCGCGCCGCTCGTCGTCGGACAGCTGCGCGAAGTCGCGACCGAAGCGGACCTGCGCGTCCTCGTCCAAGTGGCACACCGAGCGCCGCCACGCCTCACCGTCCGGCGGCATCCGCTCGTGCCGCCAGCCGTCGGTCACCTGCTCGGCGAGGCGGGCGTCGACCGTGCGCAGCACCGGCACCCGGGGCTCGCCGTGCTGGGCGAGCAGCACGTCGAGCAGCGCGCCGGCGACCGCCTCCTCGTGCGGAAGGAAGAACCGCAGCGGCGGCGGCGGGCCGAGCCGGGCGAGCACGACGCCCGCGGTCACCGCGTCCCACGACGGGACCTCGGCGAGCACGTCGTAGCCCGGGAAGCGCTGCGGCGCGCCGCCGGGGACGGTGGCGCGCCGGTCGCGCCCGCGGAACATGCTTCACCGCTCCCGGCGCAGCAGCGCGGCGAGCAGCCCCATGCCGCCGACCATGGTGACCAGCAGCGGCGCGAACAGCGGCGGGCCCATCTCGGCGTTGTAGCGCGCGAGCCGCCACCCGCCCGGGCGTTGCGCGATCCCGCGCACGTGCAGGTAGGTGCCCTGCAGGCCGTTGGCCACGACCGCCGCGGACGCGAGCGGCAGCGCCGTCTTGGCGGCCCGGCGGCTGAACACCCCGGCCACGCCGGCCGCCGCCTGGACCGGCGCCAGCGCCACCGGCAGCCACATCATCCGGTTGCCGAAGCTGGCCCGGTCGTGCTCCAGCCAGATCTCGGCACCGGTCACCAGCGCCCCCGCCGCGGTCAGCGCCGACATCGTGCGCTCGAACCGCCCGGTCTGGACGTCGTACAGCGCGCGCTCGAGCACGCCGCTGTCAGGCCGAGTCCCCGACCCGCTCACCGATAGAGTCACAGTTGCTCCAGCTTGTCCTTGAACAGCGTGGTGGCGATCGCGACCCGGCGCGGCTGACCCTTGAGGAACGCCTCGGCGAAGTGCTTGGCCTGGTCGTAGGTGACCCTGCCGGGCATCGGCGGCTCGTCGGGGTTGACCAGCGTGTCGACGAGCGCCGGCCCCGGGTGGGCGAGCGCCTCGGACACCCGGTGCGGCAGCTCCGCCGGGTCACGCACCGACACCGCGTGCGCGCCGTTGGCGCGGGCGAAGGAGCTGTAGTCCGCCGCCGACCGGTGCCGCACCCCGAACTCCGGGTAGCCGAGGACCATCTGCTCCCAGAGGATCTGCCCGTACGACGCGTTGTTGTTGATGAACACCTTGATGGGCAGGTCGTGCCGGATCGCGGTGAGGAACTCGGCCATGAGCATCGCGAACCCGCCGTCCCCGACGAAGGCGATGACCTGGCGGTCGGGGAAGGCGTGCTGCATCGCCACCGCGTAGGGCAGGCCAGGCGCCATCGTCGCGAGGTTTCCGGACAGGAAGAACTGGCGCCGTCCGCGAATGGTCCAGTGGCGTGCCGCCCACGTCGCGATCGTCCCCGAGTCGCAGGTGAGGATCGCGTCGTCGCGCGCCGCGCGGTCGATGGTGGCCATGAGGTACTGCGGCGCGATCGGCGTGCGGTCCGCGCTCTCCAGCGCGGCCATCTTCTCCCGCCACTCGGCCATCGCCCGCTGGCAGTCCTCGAGGAACGACCGGTCCTCGCGGCGGCGCAGCAGCGGGAGCAGCCCCTGCAGGCCCTCCTTCGCGTCGCCGACCATCGGCACCTCGGTGGGGATGCGGACGCCGGCGCGCACCGGGTCGGCCTCGAGCTGGACGACGCGCACCTTTCCGGGCTCGGGCAGGTGCTTCGTGTAGGGGAAGTTGGTGCCGACCATGAACAGCGTGTCGATCTCGCCCATCAGGTCCTCGCTCGGCCCGGTGCCGAGCAAACCGATCCCCCCCGTCGTGTACGGGGAGTCGTCGGGGACGGTGGCCTTGCCGGGCAGCGTCTTGACGATCGGGTCGGCGAGCGTCTCGGCGAGCGCGAGCAGCTCGTCGCGGGCGTGCCGCGCCCCCGCGCCGGCCAGGATCGCGACCTTGTCCCCCGCGTTGAGGACCTCCGCCGCGCGCCGCAGGTCCTCCTCGCGCGGCCGTCCGGGCGGGCGCAGGTAGACCGGGGCCGTCTCCGGGGGGCGCGCCGGCGCGACGTGCCGCCACGGGTCCGCCTCCGCGTCCGCAACCTGCAGGTCGTTCGGGAACGTCAGGTGGGCGACCCCGCGACGCGCGAGCGCGTGGCGTACGGCGACGTCGACGAGCGCCGGCAGCTGCGCCGGGTTGTAGATCATCTGATCGTAGACCGCGACGTCCTCGAACAGCTTCTCGAGGTGCACCTCCTGCTGGTAGCCGGTGCCGAGCACCGCGGTCTCCTGCATCCCCGTGATCGCGAGGACCGGCGCGTGGTCGAGCTTCGCGTCGTACAACCCGTTGAGCAGGTGGATGCCGCCCGGTCCGCTCGTCGCCAGGCACACACCCAGCCGCCCGGTCGCCTTGGCGTGCCCGGTCGCCATGAACGCCGCCGCCTCCTCGTGGTGCACGAGGACGAACCGGATGCGGTCCTGGTGCCGGCGCAGCGCCTCCATGATCCCGTTGATGCCGTCGCCCGGGAGGCCGAACACCGTGTCGACCCCCCAGTCCGCCAACCGAGTGACCAGCAGCTCCGCGGCGATCTGCCCCATCGGGTCCTCCGTCGGGTGTCGTAAGGTCCCGTCCAGGGAAATCCTTGCCCACGGCAAGCGTCTGGGGAACCCCTCGGGGCCGGGTGAGTGAGTGGGCGAACAGGACGAAACGGTGGACGACGCGCTCGTCGAGGCGTTCGTGCGGGCGTCCCACGCCCTCGTCGGGGTGGCGGCCCGCTCCCTCGTCAGCGCGGGCGACTCGCTGACCCTCCCCCAGTTCCGCGCGCTCGTCGTCGTCGACCAGCTCGGGGCGCCCCGGCTCACCGACGTCGCCGACGCCCTGGGCGTCGGGCTGCCCAGCGTGAGCCGGCTGTGCGACCGGCTGGTGAGCGCGGGCCTGCTCACCCGCAGGGTGAACCCGGACAGCCGCCGGGAGGTGCTGGTCGCGCTGACACC
>DATGDX010000163.1:0-8612 GCA_035310665.1 Mycobacteriales bacterium
GATCGCGTTGGGTCTCGCCGGACGTCGGCTGTGGTTTCTCTACCGGCTCGCGCGCAAGGGTCAGCCGATCGACCCCGCGCACACGAGACAGCCCGACGCCCGGGTGCAGGCCGAGGTCGTCGAGGTGCTCGGGCAGAAGAAACTACTCAAGTGGACGGTTCCGGGGGTCGCACACTTCCTCACGTTCTGGGGATTCCTCATCCTCGGGTTCACCGTGCTCGAGGGTTTCGGTGCGTTATTCAACCGCGACTTCCACATCCCCATCATCGGACGCCAGCCGTGGCTCGGATTCCTTGAAGACCTGTTCGCCGTCCTCGTGCTCCTCGCGCTGATTCCCTTCGCGATCATCCGGATCCGGCATTCGCCGAAGCGCGACGGGCGGAACTCGCGGTTCTACCGGTCGCACACCGGCGCCGCGTGGCTCGTGTTATTCATGATCTTCAACGTGATCTGGACGCTGCTGCTCTACCGCGGCGCGCAGATCAACACCGGCGTCTTCCCGTTCGAGCGGGGGGCGTTCGCGTCCGAGTTCGTCGCCCGGCTGCTAGCCCCGCTCGGCACTCGGGCGAACGAGATCATCGAGACGGTGGGGATCCTGCTCGCTCTCGGCGTGATCTACGTGTTCCTTCTGATCGTCGTCAACTCCAAGCACCTGCACATCTTCACGTCGTTGTTCAACGTCGGCTTGTCCCGGCGCCCCAACGCGCTCGGGCCCCTGCTGCCGGTGTATTCCGGGGGCAAGCCGGTGAACTTCGAGGACCCCGGGGAAGACGACATCATCGGGCGCGGCAAGATCGAGGACTTCACGACGAAGGCCTTCCTCGACTTCTACACCTGCACGGAGTGCGGGCGCTGCCAGTCGCAGTGTCCGGCGTGGAACACGGGGAAGCCGCTCAACCCGAAGCTGGTGATCACCGACTTGCGCGACCACGCGCTCACCAAGGCGCCGTGGCTGCTGGCCGACTCCGACGAGGCGCGCGAACGCCTGCCCGAGCACGTGCGTGCCGAGGCGGAGCGCCCGCTGGTCGCCCCTCCGGAGGAGAACGGCATCATCGAGCCCGACGTGATCTGGTCCTGCACCACCTGCGGTGCCTGCGTCGAACAGTGCCCGGTGGACATCGAGCACATCGATCACATCGTGGACATGCGCCGGTACCAGGTGATGATGGAGTCGAACTTCCCCAGCGAAGCGCACGTTCTGGTGAGGAACCTCGAGAGGCGGGGTAACCCTTGGGGGGTGGGCTCCTCGGCGCGCTTGGACTGGACGGCCAACCTGCCGTTCGAGGTCCGGGTGTTCGGGGCGAACGGCGAGGACAAGATCCCTGATGACGTCGAGTACCTGTTCTGGGTCGGCTGCGCCGGCGCGCTCGAGGACATCGCCAAGCGGACGACTCGCGCGGTCGCCGAGCTCCTGAATCGGGCTGGCGTGTCGTTCATGGTGCTCGGGGAGATGGAGACCTGCACGGGCGACCCGGCGCGCCGGCTCGGCAACGAGTTCCTCTTCTCGATGCTCGCCCAGCAGAACATCGAGACGTTCAACGAGGTCGGTGCGAAGAAGATCGTGGCAACGTGCCCGCACTGCTACAACACGATCGCGAACGAGTATCCGCAGCTGAACGGGCACTATGAGGTCGTCCACCACACGCGGCTGCTGGCCCGCCTGGTGGACGAGGGCCGGCTGGTCCCGGTCCAGCCGGTGGACGAGCTCGTCACCTACCACGACCCGTGCTACCTCGGCCGGCACAACCGGGTCTACACCCCGCCGCGCGAGATCCTCGCCGGCGTGCCTGGGATGCGGACCCAGGAGATGCATCGGTGCCGCGAGCGCGGCTTCTGCTGCGGCGCCGGTGGCGCCCGGATGTGGATGGAGGAACGGATCGGCAAGCGAGTCAACGACGAGCGCGCCGAGGAGGCGTTGTCCCTTGATCCGGACACCGTGTCGACCGCCTGCCCGTTCTGCCTGGTCATGCTGTCCGACGCGATCACCGCGAAGCAGCAGACCGGGGCGGCGCGGGAGTCGGTCGGAGTTGTGGACGTATCGGAGATTCTGCTGAAATCGGTTGCTTCACGCTGATGTGACCACCCCTCCCCGGGGGAGAGTCGCTGCTGACTCTCCCTCTCCGGGGGGAGGGGGTCCGAGGGCCTCGCGAGAGGGGACCAACGGTCCCTGTGGCCCGGCCCACGGGTGTCAGACGGTGGAGGCGCAGACGAGCTTCGTGGGAGGGGCCCAGATGGCAGGTACCACAACCGGGACGGCTCTCGGCACCGGTGTCGACACCGAGACCCTCGAGATGATGCGGGAGGCGCTCCGCGACTTCGTCGAGAGCGCGCTGCCGGAGAGTCGCCGGCTCGAGCTCGACCACGAGGACGTCTGCCCCGAGGATCTCGTGCGTGGCATGTGCAGTGAGCAGCTCGGGATCCAGCTGCTGTTCATCCCCGAGGAGTACGGCGGGATGGGCGGCGGCGCCTTCGACGTCTACCGCGTCTGCGAGGCCATGGCGCGCATCGACGTCGGCATCGCGACGGCCGTCCTGGCCACCTTCCTGGGCAGCGACCCGCTGTTCGTGGGCGCGACCCCGGACCAGAAGAAGATCTGGCTGACCAGGATCGCGGAGCAGGGGATCCTGTTCGCGTACGGCGCCACGGAGCCCGAGGCGGGCAGCGATCTCGGCGCGCTGCGCACGACCGCCGCCGCCGTCGTGGAGGACGGCAAGGTCGTCGGATACCGGATCAACGGGCGCAAGCAGTGGATCAGTAACGGCGGGATCGCGGATGCCTACACGATCCTCGCCCTGACGCCGGGCGGGCCCACCTGGTTCGTGCTCGAGCGCGGCGCGGAGGGGTTCACGTCGGCCAAGCCGGAGGACAAGCACGGGATTCGGCTGTCGAACACGGCGGCGCTCTACCTCGACAACGTCTTCGTGCCGATCGAGAACCTCATCGGCGGTATCGAGGGTCAGGGTCTCGTCCAGGCTCAGCAGGTGTTCGGCTACACGCGGCTGATGGTCGCCGCGTTCGGTCTCGGCGCCGGGTGCGAGGCCATGGACCGTGCCATCGACTACTCCAAGACCCGGGTCCAGGGCGGCAGCCCGCTGTCGGAGAAGCAGGGCTACACGCACAAGCTGATCGTGCCGCACGTCGTCCGTCTGGAGGCCGCGCGCGCCTCGATCGAGGAAACCGCGCTGCGCATCGACGCCGGCGAGGGCGAGGGAGGCGCACTCAACACCGAGGGCGCCATCGCGAAGTACCTCGCGACCGAGGCCGGCAACGCGGCGGCGGAAGCCGCGATCCAGGCGCTGGGCGGATACGGCTACGTCCGCGAGTACATCGTCGAGAAGATCAAGCGTGACGTTCGCATCACCACGATCTACGAGGGCACCTCGGAGATCATGGAAATGACCATGGCGCGCGACCGGTGGCAGCACAACCTCAAGACCCGGGGCGAGTACTACCGGGAGCAGGCGCGCGAGCTCGCCGCGCTGCACTCCCGGCGGCCCGAGGTCGGTGCCGGGGTCGCCGCGTTGGCGGCCGAGGCGCTGGCCGGCGTCATGGAGGCCGCGCGTGCGGGACGTCTCACCCGCAACCAGCACGTGCTGTTCCGCCTCGGCGAGCTGGTCGCCTACGTCGAGGCCGCAGGCAGCCTCGCCCGCCGCGCCGCGGCGGCCGCGGACGGCACGCTGCCCGAGAAGGCGGACAAGCGCTACCCGCCGCCGGCGCTCGCGGCGATCAGCCGCGTGTTCGCCCGCGACGCCGCGCTCAAGGCGGCGGAGGAAGGCCTGCGGTGGGTCCGCGGTGCCGCGGACGCGACCACGAACCTGGGTCCCTTCGAGGCCGCCCTTCGTCTCGACGACGTCCGGGCGGCACAGGCCGGGCTGATCGCCGACATGGACTACGTCGCCGACGTTCTCTACGACCGCACCGCCTAACCGAAAGTTGATCTCAAGGCCGCATCGGTCTTGTCGGAGGAGCATTGATGACCGAGTTCGTCCCCCAGCCGGTCGCCATCGTGGGAATCGAGGCGATCATGCCCGAGTCGCCTGATGCGGCGACGTTCTGGGCGAACATCAAGGGCGGGCGCTACTGCATCACGGACGTCCCGAAGGAGCGCTGGGACCCGGATCTGTACTACGACCCCGACCCGCAGGCTCCTGACAAGACCTACTCGCGGATCGGCGGCTGGGTGCGCGAGTACCCGTGGGAGCCGATGAAGTGGCGGTTGCCGATCCCCCCGAAGGTCGCGGACCAGCTGGACGTCGGGCAGCAGTGGGCCGTGTCCGCGTCGCGCTCGGTGCTCCTGCAGGCCGGTTACCCGAAGTGGAACGTCGATCCGGATCGCGTCGCCGTCATCTTCGGTAACGCGCTCGGCGGCGACAAGCACTACCAGACCAACCTGCGCATCCAGTCCGTGGAGGTCCTTCGGGAGCTCTACAGCTCACCGACCTTTGCCGCGCTGCCCAACGGCGTCCGTGACGCCATCTTCACCGAAACACACAAGTCGTTCCTCGCCGGGCTCCCGGAGATCACCGAGGACACGATGCCGGGCGAGCTGGCGAACGTCCTCGCCGGCCGGGTCTGCAACCTGTTCGGTCTGCGCGGTCCCAACTTCACCACTGACGCGGCCTGCGCTTCCGGGCTCGCGGCGATGAACGCGGCGGTGCAGGGACTCCTGTTCGACCAGTACGACGTGGCCATCACCGGCGGCATCGACTGCAACATGAGCGTCGGCGCATTCGTCAAGTTCTGCAAGATCGGGGCGCTGTCCGCGACGGGGACGCGTCCGTTCGATGCCGGAGCCGACGGCTTCGTCATGGGCGAGGGCGCCGCGTTGTTCGTCCTGAAGCGGCTGGCCGATGCCGAGCGGGACGGCGACCGCATCTACGCGGTCATCCTGGGCATCGGCGGCTCGAGCGACGGCAAGGGCAAGGGGATCACTGCCCCGAACCCCGTGGGGCAGCGGCTCGCGGTCGAGCGCGCGTGGCGCAACGCCGGCGTCGACCCGGCGACCGTGAGCATGATCGAGGCGCACGGGACGTCGACCAGGGTCGGTGACGCCGCCGAGCTCGAGAGTCTGACCAAGGTCTTGGGTGCAGCTGGTGCCGGGCCCGGGTCGATCGCGCTGGGGTCGGTGAAGTCGAACATCGGGCACCTGAAGGCGGCGGCCGGCACCGCCGGGATGTTCAAGACCGCGATGAGCCTGCACGAGAAGGTGCTGGCACCGAGCCTGAACTTCAACGAGCCCAACCCGAACGTCGACTGGACCAGCTGCCCGTTCCGGGTGAACACGGAGCTGCGCGAGTGGCCGACTCCTCCGTCGGGCATCCGCCGGGCAGGAGTCAGCGCGTTCGGTTTCGGGGGCACCAACTTCCACGTCGTCGTCGAGGAATACATCCCCGGGCGTTACCCCACGGACGGGAAGCGGACCTTCGCCGGCGCGGCCGTGCCCCAGGCAGTGCCGCAGGCGCAGGCCGGTGCTGCCGGAGGGCAGCAGGCCGGCGGCGGGACGGCGCAGGCGCAACCGGCGCCGGTGGTGAGCGCCGCGGAGCGCAAGGCGCCGCTGCGCGGCGCGTTCGTCGTCGGCGGCACGTCCCCGGCGGACGTCGTCCGGCAGCTGCAGACGGTGCAGGCGGCGGCGGGGGGAGCACCCGCCCCCGCCGCACCCGACCCTTCGCTTGCCGACGCCGCGATTCGGGTCGCCATCGACTACGGCACCGCGGCGGAGCTTGCGGACAAGGCCGCTAAGGCGATCAAGGGTTTCAACACCGACAACGCCGCGATGTGGCGGATGCTGCGCTCGCAGGGCGTGTTCGTCGGGCGGGGCCCGGCGCAGAAGACCGCCTTTCTCTACACGGGGCAGGGCTCGCAGTACGTCAACATGCTCGAGGAGCTGCGCGACCGCGAGGCGATCGTCGCCGACCGGTTCGCCGAGGCCGACCGTGTGATGACCCCCCTGCTCGGCAGGCCGCTGACGTCGTACATCTTCGCGGGTCACGATCGCGAAGCGGTCGCGCAGATGGAGCAGCAGCTCCTGCAGACCGCGATCACGCAGCCGGCGGTGCTCGCGACCGACCTCTCGCTCACCGAGCTGCTCGCGGCGTACGGCGTCCGCCCGGACATGGTGATGGGGCACAGCCTCGGGGAGTACGGCGCGCTCGTCGCGGCCGGTGCTCTCAGCTTCGACGCCGCGCTGGAAGCCGTGAGCGCGCGCGGCCGGGAGATGGCCAGCGTGTCGATGGGCGACAACGGCGCCATGGCGGCGGTCATGGCACCGCTCCCCGAGATCGAGCGCATCGTCGCGGCAGCCGACGGCTACGTCGTCATCGCGAACGTCAACAGCAACAGCCAGGCGGTCATCGGCGGCTACACCGAGGACGTCGACCGCACCGTCGAGGCCTTCCGCGCCGCCGGGTTCACCGCGATGCGGATTCCGGTCAGCCACGCGTTCCACACCTCGATCGTCGCGCCCGCGAGCGAGCCGTTGAAGGTCGCGCTGCGCCGGCTGGACGTGCGGCCGCCGGTGCTCCCGATCGTGGCGAACGTGACCGGCGAGTTCTACCCGGAGCACGCCGATGTCGAGACGATGCTCGACATCCTCGGCCAGCAGGTCGCGTCGCCGGTGCAGTTCGTCAAGGGCCTGCAGACGCTGTACGCCGCGGGGGCCCGGGTGTTCGTCGAGGTCGGCCCCAAGAAGGCGCTGCACGGCTTCGTGGAGGACGTCCTCGGCAGTCAGCACGACGACGTGCTCGCGCTGTTCACCAACCACCCGAAGCTCGGCGACGTGACGTCGTTCAACCAGGCGCTGTGCGGGCTGTACGCCGCCGGGCACGGCTTCTCGACTCCGGAGGCCGTCGCGCCGCCCACCGCGGCCGCGCCGTCCGCCGTGTCCGCGGCCGCGCCGTCCGCCGTGTCCGCGGCAACGTCGCCCCCCGCCACGGCGGCGGCCGCGAGCGCCGCTCCCGCCACCGTCAGCGCCCCCCTGGCCTCGTCGCCCTCCGCGACCACCGCCCAGCCTCCTCACCTCGGGGCCCCCATGTCCAACGACCGCTACACGGAGCTCGGCCGGCTATTCGCCGAGTTTCTCGAGCAGGGACGACGCGTCTACGAGGGCACCGGCGCCGTGCGCGCCGGCGGCGACGGTCTCGCGACGAGCGAACCGGTTGTCATCACCGGCGCCTCCCTCGGCCTGCCGGGCGTTGAGCGCGTCTTCGACGACGAGAACATCCGCCGCATCCTCGACGGGCAGCAGTTCATCGACACGATCCCGCACCGGTTCCGCCGCGCGATGGTCGACAAGCACATCACCCGGCTCGTCAAGCGCGAGACCGGCGACCCGACGTTTGAGACCATCGACAGCGAGGCCGACGTCGTCAAGCTGGCCGGCCGGCATGCCCCGCTCGACGGGGTCACCGAGTTCGGCATCGAGCCGCAGCGCGACCTGGCGCTCGACACGGTGACCCGGCTCGCGATCGGCGCCGGCTTCGACGCGTTGCGCGACGCGGGCATCCCGCTCGTCATGCACTACAAGACCACGACGCTCGGCACCCAGCTCCCCGACCGCTGGGGGCTGCCCAAGGCGCTGCGCGACGACACCGGCATCGTGTTCGCCTCGGTGTTCCCGGGTTTCGACTCGTTGGCGGACTACATCGAGCGCTACCACGAGGACCGCGCCCGGCGTGAGCAGCTGGCCACGCTCGAGGCGGTGCGCGCCCGGATGCGCAGCGACGACCCGGCGCTCGCCGAGGTCGACCGGCGGATCCGCGAGTTGCGGCACCTGCTGGAGACCGAGCCGTTCGTTTTCGACCGGCGGTACCTGTTCCGGGTGCTCGCGATGGGTCACTCGCAGTTCGCCGAGATCATCGGTGCCCGCGGTCCCAACACTCAGATCAACGCCGCCTGCGCCACGACGACCCAGGCGCTGGCCGTCGCGGAGGACTGGATCCGCACCGGCCGTTGCCGTCGGGTCATCGTCGTGGCCGCGGACGACGTCACCTCCGACCGGCTGATGCCGTGGTTCGGGGCCGGCTTCCTCGCGTCCGGGGCGGCCGCCACCGACGACGTCGTCGAGGAGGCGGCGACCCCGTTCGACCGCCGCCGCCACGGCATGATCATCGGTATGGGGGCCGCCGGGTTCGTCGTCGAGTCGGCGGAGGCCGCCCGCGAGCGGAGCATCCAGCCGATCTGCGAGGTGCTGAGCACGGTCACGCTGAACAGCGCGTTCCACGGCACCCGCCTCGACGTGAACCACATCGCGGAGGTTATGGAGGGCCTGGTGCGGCGAGCGGAGGCTCGCGGCATCAACCGTTACGCCATCGCCCCGTCCACGGTCTTCGTCTCGCACGAGACCTACACCCCCGCTCGAGGCGGGAGCGCGTCGGCCGAGATCCACGCGCTGCGATCGGTGTTCGGGCCGCAGGCGGACTCGATCGTGATCGCGAACACCAAGGGGTTCACCGGCCACGCCATGGGTGCCGGAGTCGAGGACGTGGTCGCGGTCAAGGCGCTGGAGACCGGGATCGTCCCACCGGTGCCGAACTTCAAGGAACCCGACCCGGAGTTGGGCAACCTGAACCTGTCGCAGGGCGGCGCCTACCCGGTCGAGTACGCGCTGCGTCTGG
>DATGDX010000164.1:0-4333 GCA_035310665.1 Mycobacteriales bacterium
GGACATCTACCGCCTCGCCGCCGGACTCGACGACTGCATGGACGAGATGGAGGCGGCGGCTGACCTCATCGTGCTCTACGAGCTGCAGGAGTTGCCGCGCGAGTTGGGGCACCAGGTCGAGGTGCTCCGGCGGGCCGCCGACCTCACCGCGGGCGCGATGCCCCGGCTGCGGACCATGAAGGACCTCACGGAGTACTGGATCGAGGTCAACCGGCTGGAGAACGAGGCGGACAAGACCTACCGGCGGCTCGTCGCGCGGCTGTTCAGCGGCACCTACGACGCGCTCACCGTGCTCAAGCTCAAGGAGGTCGTCGACACGCTGGAAGCCGCGGCCGACGCGTTCGAGAAGGTCGCCAACACCGTGGAGACGATCGCGGTCAAGGAGTCCTGACGCGTGGAGATCCTCGGCCTGGCCGCGATCGTCGCGATCGCCCTGGTCTTCGACTACACCAACGGGTTCCACGACGCGGCGAACGCCATCGCGACCTCGGTGTCCACCCGCGCCCTCACGCCGCGCATCGCCCTGGCCATGGCGGCCGTCATGAACCTCGCGGGCGCGTTGACCGCCACCGGTGTCGCCAAGACCGTCGGCAGCGGGATCATCGACGCCCCCACCGGCGTGCACGGGCTCGTCGTCGTGTTCTCCGCTCTCGTCGGCGCGATCGCCTGGAACCTGCTCACCTGGTATTTCGGGCTGCCCTCGTCGTCGTCCCATGCGCTGATCGGGGGGCTGGTCGGGGCGGCGCTGGCCTCCGCGGGAACGGTGAAGTGGAACGGGGTGTTCGAGAAGGTCGCGCTCCCGATGGTCCTCTCGCCGCTGGCCGGTTTCGTCCTGGGTTTCCTGATCATGCTCGGCCTGCTGTGGCTGCTGCGCAACGGCAACCCGTCCCGGCTCAACCGGAACTTCCGAGGGCTCCAGACGATCTCCGCCGCCTTCATGGCCTGGAGCCACGGCGCGCAGGACGCGCAGAAGACCATGGGTGTGATCACCTTGGCGCTGGTCACCACCGGGCACCTGTCGACGTTCGAGGTACCGTTGTGGGTGATCGTCGCGGCGGCCGGGGCGATCTCGCTGGGGACCTACGCCGGTGGCTGGCGGATCATGCGCACGTTGGGGCGGCGGGTCATCCAGCTCGACCCGCCGCGCGGCTTCGCCGCGGAGACCACGGCCTCCGCGGTGCTCCTCACCGCGGCCTACGTCTACGCGGTGCCGGTTTCCACGACCCACACGATCACATCGGCGATCATGGGCGTGGGCGCGACCCGGCGGCTGTCCGCGGTCCGCTGGGGCGTCGCCCGGTCGATCGTCGTCGCCTGGGTGCTGACGATCCCCGCCGCGGCGCTCGTCGCGGCGGGGGCCTACGTCGTGACCCACCTGATGGTGGAGTGATTCGTCGGTCAGGAATCGGGTGCGGGCGACTCGGGGAGACGCAGCATCCGTCGTACGATCTTGCCCGTCGGGGTCTTCGGCAACTCCGGGACGAAATCGACGACCCGCGGGTACTTGTACGGCGCGGTGTGCTGCTTGACGAACTCCTGCAACTGCGCGGCCAGTTCCGGGGACGGCGTCCAGCCGCGCTGCGGCACCACGATCGCGCGGACCACCGACCCGCGCTCGGCGTCGGGAGCCGCGACGACGGCGACGTCGGCGACGGCCGGGTGCCGCGCGAGCACCGCCTCCACCTCGAACGGGCCGATCCGGTAGCCGGCGGAAATGATGACGTCGTCGGTGCGGCCCTCGAAGTAGAGGTAACCGTCGGTGTCCCGGCGCACCTGGTCCCCGGTCCGCCAGGGTCCGGCGAAGGGTGCCACGGAAGACGCCACGGGTGACGGCCGTCCGAGGTAGCGCAGGAAGAACGTCGGCACGGTGCTCGGGTCGACGACGAGCTCCCCGTCCTCGATCGTCGTGCGAACACCGGGCAGCGGAAGGCCCATCGAGCCGGGACGAGCCGGGGCGCCGTACGGGTTCGCGGTGAGCTGCCCCGTCTCGGTCTGCCCGTAGCCGTCGCGGACGTCGACGCCGGTGCCCTCCCGCCAGGCCCGCAGCGTCTCGGGGTCCAGCGCCTCTCCGGCGGCGACGAGCGAGTGCAGCGAGGCGATCGGGACGACGTGGCCGCGCTTCGCGATGATCCGGTACTCGGTCGGGGCCATGCACCACGTCGCGACCCGCTCGGCGCTCGCGATCGCCACCCGTTCCTCCGGGTCGAAGCGGCCGTCGTGCAGCAGCGCGGTCGCGCCGCACAGCCACGGCGCGAGGAACGCGTTGCGTGCGGACTTGGACCAGCCGGTCGACGCGGTGCACCAGGCCACGTCGCCGGGGCGGGCCGCGAACCAGTGCCGGGCCTGCAGGCGCTGGCCGAGCAGGTAGCGCTGGCCGTGCAGCACTGCGCTCGGCGGCCCGGCGGTCCCGCTGGTGAACGTGACCAGGCAGGGGTCCTCGGCGGCGAGGTCGGCCACCGGGGGCGGCGGCGCGGTGTAGAGCGCCGGGGCGGGGACGAGGAGCACCGGGCACGCCGGACCCGCCGCCTCCAGCACGCCGCGGTTGCGCTCGTCGGCGACGACGGCCGCGGGCGCGGCCGTGGCCAGCCGGTGCGCCAGGTCCTCCGCGCGCAGCTGCTCCGTGCAGGGCAGGGCGACCGCGCCGGTGCAGAAGCAGGCGAGGAGCGTCTCGACCCACTCGACGCGGTTCCCGATGAGTGTCAGCACCACGTCGCCGCGCCGTACGCCGAGCTGGTGGAGGCTCCCGGCGAGTCCGCCGCTGCGGCGGAGGAGATCGGCGAAGGTGTGCTCGCGCCGGTCGCCGCCCCGCGTGCGCTCGACGACCGCGAGCGCGGCCGGTGAGGCCGCCTCGACGACGTCGCGGACGAAGTTCACCCCGGCACGCTAGCGGCCGGACCGACGCGGGGGGGCCCCGCGTATCTCCGGCAGCCGACCACCGACGCGAGGGTCAGCCGAAGCGGCCGGTGATGTAGTCCTCGGTCCGCTTCTCGCTGGGGTTCGTGAAGATCCGCTTCGTGTCGTCGATCTCGATGAGGCGTCCCGGCTCGCCCGGCCCCTCGATCGTGAAAAAGGCGGTGACGTCGCTCACCCGCGCCGCCTGCTGCATGTTGTGCGTGACGATCACGATCGTGTACCGGTCCTTCAGTTCGAGCATCAGGTCCTCGATGGCGAGGGTGGAGATCGGGTCGAGCGCGGAGCACGGCTCGTCCATGAGCAGCACCTCGGGTTCGACGGCGATCGCGCGGGCGATGCACAACCGCTGCTGCTGGCCTCCCGACAGCCCGGCCCCGGGTCGGTCGAGCCGGTCGCGTACCTCCGTCCAGAGGTTGGCACCGCGCAGTGAGCGTTCGACGACCTCGTCGAGGGTGCGCCGGTCCCGTACGCCGTTCAGCCGGAGTCCGGCCGCCACGTTATCGTAGATCGACATCGTGGGGAACGGGTTGGGGCGCTGGAAGACCATTCCGATGACCCGGCGCACCGCGACGGCATCGACCTGCGGCCCGTAGATGTCCTCCTCGTCCAGCAGGACCTTCCCTTCGACCCGGGCGCGGGGGACGACCTCGTGCATCCGGTTCAGGCTGCGCAGCAGCGTCGACTTGCCACACCCGGACGGCCCGATGAAGGCGGTCACGGTGTGTGGCTCGACGGTCAGGGACACGTCGGCGACCGCTGCGTGCTGCCCGTAGAAGGCGGACAGATCCGACACGTCGATGCGCTTGGCCATGGCTGTAAGTCCCTGCGGAGTCCTTGAGTCGGGGTTCCTGCGGTCGACCGATCATCGGCGCGCCAGGTGCCGGGCGGCCAGCACCCGGGCGGCCAGGTTGAGGACCATCACCAGCAGGATCAGCGTGAGGGCGCCCGCCCAGGCGCGGTCGATGGCCGCCTCGTTTGGCTTCCCGGCCTCGGTGAAGACGAACAGCGGCAGCGCGGACTGCGGCCCCGCCAGCGGGTTCGGGTTGATGGAGGCGTTGCCGAAGACGGTCAGCAGCAGTGGCGCGGTCTCGCCGATCACGCGGGCGACCGCGAGCATGATGCCGGTCACGATCCCCGGCAGCGCCGTCGGGATCACGATGCGCGTGATCGTCTTCCAGCGCGGGATGCCGAGCGCGAAGCTCGCCTCACGCAGCTCTCCGGGCACCAGCCGCAGCATCTCCTCCGAGGAGCGGACCACCACGGGCACCATCAGGATGGACAGGGCCAGCGCCCCCGCGAAACCGGAGAACCCCCGGCCAAGCACCAGCACCCAGAACGCGAGGATGAACAGGCCGGCGACGATCGACGGCAGGCCGGTCATCACGTCGACGAAGAAACTGACGAGGCGGGCCAGCGAGCC
>DATGDX010000165.1:0-2756 GCA_035310665.1 Mycobacteriales bacterium
GAGGTTGCCGAACCGGACGGCGGTCTTGGTCGGGTTGTTCTGAGTGGCGCTCACCTGGAACCGGTTGCCGGGCGCGGTGAACACCGCACCGCGGCGGGCCGTGTTGTAGAGGAAGTCCGCAGGGAGCAGATTCGGCGCCGACTGGGCGTCCGGAACACCGTCCCAGTTGATCTCGCGCCGGCCCCCGTTGTTCGGCGCATTGCTCCCGTTGTCCGGGTTGCCGACCGCGGCGCGATACGCATTCACCGTCGGCAGCAGGCCGCGGCCGTCGGCGGCGGCTCTGGCGAACACGCGAGTCGTCGGTGGCGCAGTGGACCCCGCCGCCGCAGTGGACCCCGCCGCTGGCACGGCAACCGCCATCGCGCACCCTGCGGCGACGACCGCTCCGCTGAGCCCGTTTGCCATCCCCTGCTCCCTCCCCTTCTCCCTCCGGCCGACGCGTCTCCGTGACAGGCGAAGCCGCATCCCGGCATCCCGTGCCCCGATCACTCGTCGTCGTCCGACTCCGTCCGGGCCATGGCGAGAAGCGTGGTGCGGTCGGCGTCACGGGCGACGGCACTCGCGGTCGACCCGACGCGGAGCCGGCGCAACCCGGTCAAGCCTCGGGTGCCGAGCACGACGAGGTCGCTGTCCTCGCGCGCGACGGCGTCGAGAATCGCGGACGTCGCCCCCCCGGCCGTCAACACCGTCGTCACCTGCCCCGCCCGTGTTCCCAGCAATGCCTCGGCCGTCTCGCACGCACTCGCCGGCTCGGCCCGCCCGTCGTCCACGCCGAGCACCACGATGTCCACCTGCGGCAGCCACGGCATCGTCGCGAACGCGCGCACCGCCGCGTCCGCGTGCACCGAGCCGTCGACGCAGACGAGGGCCCGGTGGATCGGGCGGGCCGAGCGGACGACGACGAGCGGCGTGAGCGGCCGATGGAGCAGCCAGTCGGTGGTGCTGCCGACGCCGAACGCCTTGAGCATCCCGCGCCCCCGTGCGCCGACCACCATCACGTCGGCGTGCGTGCACGAGTCGAGAGCTATCCGCGGGTCAACCTCGACGGTCAGGTGGCGCACGTCGTCGAGCCCGGACTCGGTGAACGCGGCGCGCGGCTGAGGCGGCTCCCACTCGGTGAGCACGGGGGACGTGTCGAGCGGGGCCCCCACAAGGGGCGGCAGGGTCGCGTGCACGACCTCCGCCCGCCACCCGGGCCAGGCGTGGTTGTTGATCCACAGCCAGGCCACGTCGGCACCGGGAGATCCGTCGTCACCGAAGACGAGGACGCGTGAGCCGGCCGGTGTCCGCGTCTCGGTCATCCGCTACCTCGCTCCTCGTCGCGTGTGGCCCCGCTGTCTCGTCGTGCCCGAGCGTAGGGCGCGACCCGCCTGGTGCCTCATCGCAGGACGTTGACCGCGCGGGCGAGAATGACGCCGAGGGTGACCAAAGACGCGAGGGCTTCCCCGAGGAAAAGCATCTTGACCCGGCCGCGCAACGGCATGGTGTCCGTCGGACTGAACGCCGCGGCGTTCGTGAAGCTGACGTAGAGATAGTCGGCGTACGTCGGGGTCCACCCGGCGTACCCCTCCAGGGACATCTGAGGGAACAGCAGGTCCGGTGCGCGGGTCCGGCCCAACGACCGGGCGAGTGGACCGCCGCGGTCGAGTTCCCAGAACACGAGCGCGAACACGATCACGTTCGTCGACCATATGGCGAGCCCCGACGCCAGCAGCACTCGGCCCTCGATCGCCGCGCCATCGACCAGCGTGCGCACGAGCAGGCCCAGCGAGGCGAAGTTCGCGGCGGCCAGCAGCCCGATGATCCCTACCGACAGGATCTGCATGTCGCGCGACTCCGGCGTGAGCCGGCCCGGGTTGCCCAGGACGAGCAGGACGAGGAGCACGCCCTCGATCAGCGGCACGACGTACGACGGCGCGACGGTCAACGGCTGCGGCAGCGCGAGGTGCAGCACGAGCGCGAACGCGACGGAGGCGACGCCCGGCCAGCGCGACTCGCGGGACGGGGACGGGTCGCTCATCTGCCGGCACCCCCCTCTGGTTCTGCGGCGCGCCGCCCCACCCCATCGCGCGCGCTCGGGCACAGCATGTGGGCGCGGACGCGGCCGATGGAAGGTCCGGGCGGCAAGGTGCAGGATCGCGGCCGGCGGCATCGCGAGGCGGGAGGCGGTCGCGTGGCACGCGCTCGTGGCGCAGTCGGCCGTGGGCGGCGACGGACCGACGTCGTCACCCTGCTCGTGTCCGCGGCGTCGTCGTTCCGCTCGCCGTCGTCGCGCGGGGGGACCAGGTCCCCGGCGCGGAGCGTGCCGTGTTCGAGGTGGTCAACGGACTCCCCGGGTGGCTGGAGCCCGGCATGTACCTCCTTCAGCTCGGCGGGCTCGTCGGCGTGCCGAACGGACTTGCCGTGCTCGCCTTGGCGCTGCGCCGACCGCGGCTCGCCGTGGCGCTCGCACTGTCGCTGCCGCTCAAGGAGATCCTCGAACACGGCGTGATCAAGCAGCTGGTCGACCGGCGTCGACCCGCCGAGAACGAGCCCGCGGCGGTGCTGCGGCACACCGCGGCGACGCAGGGTCTCGCGTTTCCGTCGGGGCACGCCATCGTCGCGTTCACCGTCGCCGGGCTCGTCGCGCCGTACCTGCCGCCGCCGGGCCGTCTTCGGGCTGGCCGCGCTGGTGTGCCTCGCGCGTGTCTACCTCGGTGCGCACAACCCGCTGGACGTCCTCGCCGGGGCCGCGGTCGGGCTGGCGATCGCGTCAC
>DATGDX010000166.1:0-3965 GCA_035310665.1 Mycobacteriales bacterium
AGCGTCTGGTAGAGCCGCTCGCGCAGCACCCGGAACTGCAGCGTGTCGAACAGCCGGTGCACCTCCTCGCGGTCCCACTGCCCGAGGTGCAGGTCGTGCGGGCCCACGTCGAGCGGCACGTCGCGGGTCAACTCGGTGAGCTGCCGGTTGCGCAGCACACTCGAGAGGTGGGCCCGCAGCGCCTCGCCCGCCCGGCCCTTCACCTCGTCGACCCGGTCGACCAGGGTTTCCAGCGAGCCGAACTGGCGCACCCACTTCGCCGCCGTCTTCTCCCCGACCCCCGGGATGCCCGGCAGGTTGTCGCTGGGGTCCCCGCGCAGCGCGGCGAAGTCGGGGTACTGGGCGGGGCTCAGGCCGTACTTCTCGGTGACCACGTCCGGGGTGAACCGGGTCATCTCGCTGATGCCGCGGCGGGTCATGAGCACGGTCACGTGCTCGTCGACGAGCTGGATCGCGTCGCGGTCGCCGGTGACGACGAGCGTGTCCATGCCCTCGGCCGACGCCTGCGCGGCGAGGGTGGCGATGACATCGTCCGCCTCGAACCCGGCCACCTCGAGGATCGGGATGGCGAGCGCGCGCAGCACCTCGCGGATGAGGCTCACCTGGCCGCGGAAGTCGGCCGGCGTCTCGGCCCGGCCCGCCTTGTAGTCCGCGTAGGCCTCGTGCCGAAACGTCGGCGCCGCCATGTCGAACACGACGGCGATGTGGCTCGGCTGCTCGTCGCGCAGCACGTTGATGAGCATCGACGTGAAGCCGTAGACCGCGTTGGTGGGCTGCCCGGTCGTCGTCGCGAAGTTCTCGACCGGCAGGGCGAAGAACGCGCGGTAGGCGAGGGAGTGGCCGTCGAGCAGCAGCAGCAGGTCGGTGGCACGGGCGGCGCCGAGCCGGGTCGGGGCGGGGGCGGTCGGCGGCACGCGGCGATCCTAGGCGCCGGGTCCGACACGCCGCTGGAGATCGTCAGGGCCACCGCCGGGCAACCGGTCGGCCGGCCGCGCCGTCCCCCCGCGCCCGTTCACCCCCGCGCGGTCAGCCCCGCGCCACCGGGATCCACCGGTCGCGCTGGCTGCGCCGGCGCACGAGGTCGCGCAGCACGGTGGGTCGCGGCTCCACGGTTCCGAGTCGTCGGCGCAGCAGGGCGACCGGCGCCACACGGCGTACGACGAGCGGGGTGAACCCGAGCCGGGCGAAGAACCGGTTCGCGTCCCGCAGTGCCGGGTGCACGCTCACCAGCACCTGGTCCACCCCGACGTCGTCGGCGTAGCCGGCCGCGGCGGCGAGCAGCGCGCGCCCGACCCCGCGGTGGCGGTGCCGCGCGGCGACGACCAGGTAGTCGACCTGCACCGCCCGGGCGTCGGAGAAGGGACCGACGGCGACCGACGCGAGGACCGCCATCCCGGCCGGCTCCCCGTCGACGCTCGCGAGGACGACCCGCCGGTCGAGGTCGGCGAGCGCGGCGGCGACCCGGGCCGCGACCGTCGCGGGGACCGGCGAGAGTGCCCCCCGCGCCCGCCCGCCGAGCTCGCGCAGCTCCCCCCACAGCTCGAGCAGCGCCGGCAGGTCGGCGTCCGTCGCCGGACGCACGACGGGGCAGCGGGTCACGGCACTCCTCGTGGCGGCTGGGGAGCAGGCGGAGAAACGTCGCTACGCTCCCCCGTCGTCGGGAGAGTACAGGCCGCGACCGGGAGCCCCGGTGGGGCACCGACGGGAGGGATCTGGTGGTCCCCGGCGCCGGGACGGCCCTCAACGTCGCCGCGATCCTCGCCGGTGCCGGGGTCGGCACCGCGCTGCGCGGGCGGCTTCCCGACGCCACCCGCGGGGTTGTCACCGACGGGCTCGGCCTGGTCACGCTCGTCATCGCGGCGGAGAACGCGGCCGCGGTGTCCGACCCCGCGTTCGCCGCGGCGGTGGGCCGCTCCGCCACGCTGCTCGTCGTGCTCGGCGCCGTCCTGATCGGCGGCATCGTCGGGTCCCTCCTCGGCATCGAACGGCGACTGGAGGGGGTGGGGGCGGCGCTGCAGCGACGGTTCGCCGGGGGCCGGGAGGGAGGGCCGGGCGGCGCCGCCCGAGCCCGGTTCATCGAAGGCTTCGTCGACGCCTCGCTCGTCTTCGTCATCGGCCCGCTGGCGATCCTCGGGTCGCTCTCCGACGGCCTGGGCCGGGGGATCCAGCTGCTGGCCCTGAAGAGCACCCTCGACGGGTTCGCCTCCATCGCGTTCGCCGCCTCGTTCGGCTGGGGGGTCGCCGCGGCCGCGCTGTCGGTCGCCGCCGTGCAGGGCAGCCTCACCGCGCTCGGGTTCCTGCTCGGCGGGCTGCTCCCGGCCTCCGAGGTCGCGGCGCTCACCGCCACCGGCGGACTCGTCCTCGTCGGGGTGGCGCTGCGGCTGCTGCGGCCGCGCTCGCTCCCGGTCGGCGACCTGCTGCCCGCGCTCGCCGTCGCACCCGCCCTGTCCGCCCTCGTCGCAGCGCTGCGATAGGTGCGCGTACACACACCGCACACTGGCGGCGCCGGTCGTTGCCCGCCCGTTTGCGCGGAGCTAGCGTCCGACCGGTTCACGGACGAGGGTCGCCGAGTAGAAAACGTTGCGTGAGCAAGTCCGGCACGGACGGCACCAAAGGCGACCCGCGTCCGTGAGCCCCCGCCCCAACGGGCCCTCGCGCACCAGCGCCGCGGTCACTCCTCGCCCAAGTAGGCCTTGCGGACCTGCGCGTTGCCGAGGAGGGCCGACCCCCGGTCGGCGAGGACGATCCGGCCCGTCTCGATCACGTACCCGTGGTCGGCGAGCGAGAGCGCGGCCTGCGCGTTCTGCTCGACGAGCAGCACCGTGGTGCCCTGCGCCTTGAGCTCGGCGACCGTGGCGAGGATCTTCTGCATCATGATGGGCGACAGGCCCATCGACGGCTCGTCGAGCATCAGCAGCCGCGGCCGGCTCATGAGCGCGCGGGCCATCGCCAGCATGTGCTGCTCGCCCCCGGACAGCGTCCCGGCCCGCTGCGTGCTCCGCTCGGCGAGGACCGGGAACAGGTCGTGCACCCGTTGCAGGTCGGCGCGGATTTCGGCCGCGTCGCGGCGGGCGTAGGCCCCGAGCTCGAGGTTCTCCAGAATCGTCATCCGCGGGAAGATGTGCCGCCCCTCGGGCGCGTGCGCGATGCCGAGCCGCACGATGCGGTGGGCGGGGACGCCGTCGATGCGGCGGCCGTCGAAGCGCACCTCACCGGCGACCGGACGCAACAGCCCGGACAACGTCCGCAGCGTCGTCGTCTTGCCGGCGCCGTTGGCCCCGATCAGCGTGACGACCTGCCCCGCCTCGACCGCGAAACTGATCCCCTTGACCGCTTCAATCTTGCCGTACGCCACGCGCAGGTCGCGGACCTCGAGCATGGCGCTCAACCCGTCCCTCGTTCGCTTCTCCGCCCGCTCGCGCGGCCCACGGGCTCGCCTACGTCGCTCACGGTCCCTCCTCGAGCGTCCGCTGCGCCTCCGCGCTCGCCCCCAGGTACGCCGCGACGACCCGGTCGTCCGCCTGCACCTGCTGCGGGCTGCCCTCCACCAGCTTGCGTCCCTGCACGAGGACCTCGACCCGGTCGCAGAGGCTGAAGATGAACCGCATGTCGTGCTCGATGACCACGACCGCGAGGCCGCGGTCCCTGATCCGCAGGACCAGGTTCATCGCCGCGCGCGTCTCCTGGGGGTTCATCCCCGCCGTGGGCTCGTCGAGCAACAGCAGCCCCGGGTCTGTGGCCAGCGCGCGGGCGATCTCCAGGCGGCGCTGGTCGCCGTACGGCAGGTTCTTCGCCAGCAGGTCCGCCGCGCGGCGCAGCCCGACGAACTCGAGCAGGTCGCGCGCCCTGGCGGCCACGGCCCGCTCCTCGCGGTGGTACTTGGGCCCCCGCCCGATCGCGGAGAAGACGCCCACGGAGGTCCGGCAGTGGGCGCCCACCTGGACGTTCTCCATCGCGGTCATGTT
>DATGDX010000167.1:0-6264 GCA_035310665.1 Mycobacteriales bacterium
CCCGGCCGCGTCGGGAGAGGAGACCAGCAGGCGGGTGAACGGGCCCTGCGCGAGGGTGACCACGACCGCGGGCAGCCGGCGGTAGACCGCGACGAAGTCACGACCCCCGCGGTACCGCCACGTGCCGAGGGCGATCAGGTACGGGACGCCGGTGCCCGGCGCCCGCAAGCCGCGCAGCAGCGGCCACGGGCGGTCGGTGACGGCCACCTCGGTGACCTGGGGCAACGGCACGCGGATCCCGCGGTGCAGCGCGCCGAGACGCTCGAGAAGGGACAGCGACAGCACCGGGTCGCCGCCGTCGACGCTCAACCGGGCCATCGCGCTTGACCCCGCTCACCGCTCAGCGGCGCGTGCGTCCGCCTGCGCCGGCGTCTGCGCGCCGGCGTCGGCCGCCCTCTGAGCGGCGGGCAGGCCCACCGGGCACGAAAGCCCGGTGCCGCCCAGGCCGCAGTACCCGTGCGGGTTCTTCGCGAGGTACTGCTGGTGGTAGTCCTCGGCGAAGTAGAACGCGGCCAACGGGGCGATCTCGGTCGTGATCCGGCCGAACCCCGCCCCGTCCAGCACCCGCTGGAACGCCTCCCGGCTGCGCTCGGCGTGCTCCCGCTGCGCGTCGGAGGTCACGGGGATCGCCGAGCGGTACTGGGTGCCGACATCGTTGCCCTGCCGCATCCCCTGGGTGGGGTCGTGCGCCTCCCAGAACAGCCGGAGCAGCTCGTCGTACGACACCGCGGCCGGGTCGAAGACGACCTGCACCACCTCGGCGTGCCCAGTGCGGCCGGAGCACACCTCCTCGTACGTCGGGTTCGGCGTCCACCCGCCCGCGTAGCCGGCGGCGGTCGTCCAAACCCCCGGCGTCTCCCAGAAGCGCCGCTCCGCGCCCCAGAAGCAGCCGAGGCCGAACACCGCGATCTGCAGCCCGGTGGGGTACGGCGGCGCGAGGGGGGTGCCGAGCACCGTGTGGCGGGCCGGCACGGGGAACGCCGGAGCGACCCGCCCGGGCAGCGCGTCCTCGCGGGTCGGCAGCTCGATGGTCTTGCGAGAGAACAGCATCCGCACTCCCTGGTCATCCCCGGGTCGGGCCCTGGTCGGTCCCCGTTCCTGGCCAACCACGCCAGCGCTGCGGACGTTCCCGCGGGCGCGCGGACGAGCGCGCAGAACAATGCCTCGCGTGGCCGACGCGTTCTACGTCCCGCTCGAGGCTGACCCGTCCCGCACGGGCGAGGAGACCGGCGAGCGGTTCCGCTCGACCGGGCACACGGCCGGACCGTGGCACGCCCGCGACCAGCACGCCGGCCCGCCCGCGGCGCTGCTCGCCCGCGCGGTCGAGCGCTGCGCGCCGCGCCCGGACACCCTCGTCGCCCGGGTCAGCGTCGACCTGCTCGGGCCCGTGCCGGTGGCCGACGTCTCGGTCGGCGCCCGGGTCCTCCGTCCAGGGCGGGCGGTCGAACTCGTGGAGGCGGAGCTCAGCGGACCGGACGGCCGGGTCGTCGCACGGATGACCGCGTGGCGGATCGCGACAGCGCCGAGCGGGGTCGAGCCTGCCGCCGGCGAGCCCGCGCCGCTTCCGGTCCCGGCGCCGCAGCCCTTCTCCCTCGAGCCGGGGTGGCTGCCCGGCTACCTGCAGGCGGTGGACTGGCGCTGGGCGGAGGGGCACTTCCTGGCCCCCGGCCCGGCGACGGTGTGGACCCGGCTGCGGCACCCGCTGGTGGCCGGTGAGGAGCCGACCGGTCTGCAGCGGCTCCTCGCGGTCGCGGATTCGGGCAGCGGGGTCAGTGGCGTGCTCGACCTGCGGGAGTGGCTGTTCGTGAACCCGGAGCTGACCGTGCACGTGGCCCGCCGCGTGGAGGGCGAGTGGGTGTGCATGCGGGCGCGCACGCAGCTGACGCCGGGTGGGGTCGGGCTGGCCACCTCGGTGCTGTACGACGAGCGCGGCGAGGTGGGCCGCGGCGCGCAGGCGCTGCTCGTCCGCCCGCGGTGAGGCTTCGACGGGGATCACGCGACGAGGTCCCTCGGGGTCACGCGGAACGGGAACGGCACCTCGACGGCGAACGGCTGGTCGCCATGCGCTTGCGCGTAGGGACCGGTCACCTCGAAGCCGACGATGGCCGGGTCATCGGGGTCGACGACCCAGTAGTGCCCGAGGCCGGCGGCGAAGTACTCCCGCGGCTTTGTCACGAGGTCGCGCTCGAGGCTGTCGGACGACAGGATCTCGACGACCAGCAGCGGCGGACTGGTGAGCCGAGGCAGCGCGGCGTCCGCCACCGTGTTCGTGACGACCGCAAGGTCTGGTTGACGAACGAGTGGTGGGTCTGTGCGCAAGAGCCACTCGATCGGGCCGAGCACCTCGAACTCGGGAGGGCAGGCGCCGGTGAGGGCCATCGCCAGTCGACGTGCGGCGCGCTGATGACGGGCGTTCGCGAACGCACTCACGACCAGCACCCCGTCGACGACCTCGGTCGGCACGTTCGTCTCCGGCAGCGCAAGGTAGTCCTCCAGCGCGAGCCGGGTCAGGATGCTGCTCACCGCGAGTCCTCCCTCACGCCGCTCGCGCTCCCGACCGGGGCCTCCGCCGGCGGCAGGCCGGGCGCGGGCTCGGTGCCGGGGACCTCGCCGCGGGTCAGCGCCGCCGGCGACTCCTCGCGGCGGATGCCCGCGGCGGCGTAGGCCTCGTCCTCGTCGAGCGTCTCCCGCTCGAGCAACGCGTGCGCGAGCCGGGTCAGCTGCTCGCGGTGGGCGCGCAACAGCGACACCGCGTCGGCGTAGCAGTCGTTGACGATCCGCCGGACTTCCGCGTCGACCAGCTCCTTCGTGGCGGGTGCCACCCCGTCCAGGCCGAGCGGTGACTCCTGCCCGGGTGGCGGAAGCACGGACACCGGGCCGATGGCCTCGGACATGCCCCACCGGCCGACCATCTGCCGAGCGATCCGGGTGACCTGGTCGAGGTCGCTCTCGGCCCCGGTCGTGACGTCGCCGAAAACGATCTCCTCCGCGGCGCGCCCGCCGAGCGCGCCGACGATGCGGCCGCGCAGGTACTTCGCCGCGTAGCCGTACCGGTCCACCTCCGGGCTCTGGAACGTCACGCCGAGCGCCTGGCCACGCGGGATGATCGACACCTTGCGGACCGGGTCCGCGCCCGGGGTGAGCATGCCGAGCAGCGCGTGCCCGGACTCGTGGAAGGCGGTGCGCCTCTTCTCCTCGGGGCGCAGCATGATGCCGCGCGCCGTACCGAGGACGATCTTTTCCAGGGCGTCGCTGAAGTCGGCGGCCGTCACCTGTTCGTGGTCGCGTCGGGCCGCGAGCAGAGCCGCCTCGTTGACGAGGTTCTTCAGGTCCGCACCCACCATGCCCGGTGTCGAGGCCGCGACGTCGTCGAGGTCGACGTCGGGGGCGAGCGGCACGCCGCGGGTGTGCACGCCCAGGATCTGGCGGCGCCCGCGAAGGTCCGGCGGGCTGACCGTGACCCGGCGGTCGAACCGGCCGGGCCGCAGCAGCGCCGGGTCGAGGATCTCCGGCCGGTTGGTCGCGGCGAGCACCACGACGCCCTCGTTGCCGGTGAACCCGTCCATCTCGGTGAGGATCTGGTTGAGGGTCTGCTCCCGCTCGTCGTGCCCGCCGATCGATTGCGCGCCGCCCCGCGCGCGTCCGATGGCGTCCAGCTCGTCGATGAAGATGATGGACGGGGCGACCTTCTTCGCCTGCTCGAACAGGTCGCGGACGCGGCTCGCCCCGACCCCAACGATCATCTCGATGAACTCGGCCGCCGAGATCGAGAAGAACGGGACGTTGGCCTCCCCGGCGACCGCGCGGGCGAGCAGGGTCTTGCCGGTCCCGGGTGGGCCGGACAGCAGCACGCCCCGGGGGATCTGCGCGCCGAGCCGGCGGTAGCGCTGCGGGTCGCGGAGAAAGTCGACGATCTCCATGACCTCGTTCTTGACCTCGTCGATGCCGGCGACGTCGGCGAACGTCGTGCGCGGGCCGGACTCGGGCTGGTACAGCCTCGCCCGGGAGCGACCGAGCCGGGACGCGCCGAGCCCCGCGGCGCTACGCCGGAAGAACCAGACCAGCAACGCGATGAACAGCAGGGTCGGCCCGAACCCGACGAGCACCTGCTCCCACAGCGGCGGGGCCTGGTCGGGCGGTTTCGCGTTGACGACCACCCCCTTGTCCTGCAGCGCCGCGAGCAGGTCGTCGTTGGCGAACGACGGGCGCTGCGTGGTGAACCGGTCGACCGGCTTCGCGTCCTTGGCCCCCGGCGGGTAGGGCACCTGCTTGCGGAAGTCGCCCTGGATCGTCTCCGCGGTCGACGTGATCTCCTTGACGTTGTCGGACGCGACCTGCTGGACGAAGAACGTGTAGGACACCGTCGTGCGCGGCGGCGGGTTGAGCAGCAGCGACGAGGCGATCCAGTTGATCGCCAACAGCGTGAGCAGCAGCCACCACCAGCGCGACAATCGCGGCCGCCGGTCGGGCGACCCGGGTGTCGGCGACCGCATCCCCTCGACCCGCCACGGCGGGGACGGCGGCGGGGTCCCGCGGCGCAGCTGGTCACGCACCGACCCGGACGGGGTGGGGCGGTCAGCGCCGCCGCGCGGGGAGGCGTTCGGCGTACCCATGGCGCCGTCTTACCACCGGCCACCGACGCGGCCGCCCGGGCTCACCCACCCCGTCCGGCGGTCTGCGGGGGTGGGACGGGCGCGAGGCGGACGACGTCACCGGCCCGCACGCCGAACCGGACGGCCGCGCTGCCGCAGTTGACCGCCAGTGCGAGCCGGCCGACGGAGTCGACGAACAGCAGCGGGGCTCCGGCGGGCACGTCCGCGAAGGCCCCGGTGTACCACAGGGCGTGCTGCCGACCGACCGCCTCGAGCAGCACGCCGCCGTCGGGCGACAGGTCCAGGTCGCCGGGCCCGGCGGCGAGCTGCGCGTTGCCGAACCCGTCGACGGTGAGCACCTCGACGACGAGGACGTCATCGTCGCGGCGGCGGACCGGGTCGGGCAGCCGGACGAGCGTCGCCGGGTCCAGCGGCGGTCCGACGGCTGCCGCCGGGACACCACGAGCCAGGTACGCCGCGACCGGCGCGAACACGTCGCGACCGTGGAACGTGCGGGACACCGGGTGCCGCCACAGCCGCGGGTCCGCGATCACATGCGCCACACGCACCGCGCCGGTCACCTCGACGGCCGGGATCAGCAGGCCGTTGTCGGGCCCGACGAACACCCGGTCGCGGGTGACGAGGACCACGGCCCGCCGACCGGTGCCGACGCCGGGGTCTACGACCGAGAGGTGCACCCCAGGGGGGAGGTACGCCACGGTCTCTGCGAGCACGGCCGCGCCGCGGCGCACGTCCTGCGGCGGCACGAGATGGGTGACGTCGAGCACGCGCGCCTCGGGGGCGATCGCGGCGATGACCCCGTGGCAGGCGGCGACGAAGCCGTCCGCGAGGCCGTAGTCGGTGAGGAAGCTGATCCAGCGGGTCACAGCGAGCGGGTCACAGGTAGAGGCCGGTGGCCGACCCGTCCTGCAGCCGCCCGGCCGCCACGGCGTGCAGGTCACGCTCGCGCAGCAGCGTGTACCCCGTCCCGTGCAGCTCCACCTCGGCGCGGTCCTCCGGGTCGAACAGCACCCGGTCGCCGAGCTCGACGACGCGCACGTTCCCGCCGAGCGCGACGACTCGCCCCCACACCAGCCGGCGACCCATCTTCGCGGTCGCGGGAATCACGATGCCGCCGCCGGAACGCCGCTCCCCCGCCTCCTGGTCCGTCGACACGAGCACGCGGTCGTGCAGCATGCGGATCGGCAGCTTGTCTCCCGCGGTCACGTCGTTCGACGGTAGCCGGAACGAGGCGGGTCCAGCCGCGTCGGGCCGCGTCACGATGGCCGCCGCCCGTCGTCGCGGCTACACCGGGGCCCCGCGGAGCAGCGGCAACGCCTCCTCGACCAGCTGCTGCCCCCGCCGCTCAGGCAGGAGCCACGCGGCGACGGCCGCGACGAGGAAGGCGGCGGCGAACACCCCGAACACGAGCGGGTTGCCGCCGACGACCCGCAGCGGCGGCACGGCGAGCGGTGCCAAGATCGACGCGAGCCGGCCGAAGCCCGCCGCGGACCCCGCCCCGGTGGCGCGGAGCAGGGTCGGGTAGACCTCGGGCGTCACGGCGTACAGCGCTCCCCAGGCCCCGAGGTTGAAGAACGACAGCAGCAGGCCCGCGGCGAGGACCGAGGCGTCGGACGCGGCGACCCCGAACAGCCCGGCCGCCGCGGCGGAC
>DATGDX010000168.1:0-1890 GCA_035310665.1 Mycobacteriales bacterium
GGACACACCGCAACGACCCAGACAGATGCGGCTGTAGTACTAGCGGGCAGTGTCGGCACGCTTGGTCTTATCGGCCGGGCCGGCGCCGGCTTTGCGGGCTGTTGACAGTCTGCCGGTAGGTCGGCCGACTGGCTGTCTGTCATGTCCTGGTTCAGTCTGCTGCTGGTTGGGCCGGATCCTGGTCGCTGTCCGGGAGGCCGTGGCGGGAGCCTGCTTGGCGGCTCTACGCCAGGAACCTGGGACGGCGTGCTCTGATCCGCGTGGTGGGGGCGGTCTGCCAGCCGGTGCCGCTGTGGAGTAGTGGTCGCAGCCTGTAGTTGGTGAAGTCGCGGTAACCGTGGCCGACGCGGCGGATCTTCTCGATCAGGAGGTTCATCGCCTCGGTCGGGCCGTTGCTCGCGCCGCCGGTACGCCAGTAGGCGAGCAGCTCGGCCCGCCAGCTGGCGAGGGTGCGGCCGAGCCGGGCGACTTCGGGTACGGGGCAGCTGGTCGTCCGGGCCAGGAGTCGGTCGAGGTCGCGGCGGGCGGCGTCGGGCGAGTCGCGCCTGTAGAGGGCGCAGAGGTCCTGGGCGAGCCACCAGGTGACCGCGACTTCGCCGTCGGGGTCACCGAGGGCGAGCCCGGTCTCGAGCCGGCGCCGGGCGTGCACGGACAGTCGGTCGGCGCGGCGGCGCAGCACCCGCCGGACGCGGTACAGCGGGTCGTCGCGGTGCCCGCGGCGGGACAGGGTCTCCTGCTGCACCCGGCGACGGACCCCGTCGACGCAGGCGAAGCCCGAGCGCACTGCGTGGAACGCGTCGAGCACGCGGACGGCGTCGGGTAGCTCGGTGCGCAGCGCGGTGGGGTACCCGCGGAACGGGTCGAGCGCGGCGAAGGTGATCTGCGCACGCCAGGCGGGCCCCCGCTCGGCGAGCCAGTCCGCGTAGACCCGCCCGGACCGGCCCGGCACGACGTCGAGCAGCCGCGGCGCCCGGCCGCGGGTGACGTCGACGATCCCGGTGACGTAGGTCGTCGGGCTGGTCGAAGTGGCGGACAGGAACGCGGTCTCCTCCACACCGAGTCCCTCCACGCCGTCCAGGCGGGCCGTCGTCCACGACCGGCCGGCCCTTCGCGGCCACGGTCCGCCACACGGTGGCCCACCCGACGCCGAGCTCGCGGGCGACCTCCGCGGTGCTGCGGCCCTTCCGGCCGACCTCGGCGAACGCCCACTCGCGGACCCGCTCGGTCAACGCTGCCCGGGGCCGGACCGCCGGCGACGTCTCGGTCCACGACCGCTGCGAGCACCGCGGCTCGGGGCAGGCCCAGACCCGCTTACGCCAGACCAACACGACCGGCCGGCCCCCGACCGGCAGGTCCCGCACCGTGACCGCCCGGCGGTCCCTGGCCACCGCGACGACACCGCAGTCCGGGCAGCCGACCAGCGTCGCGGTCGTCTCCACCAGCAGCTCGACCCCGCCCCCGACCTCCGCCGCGGCCAGCACCGCGAACCCGTCCAACCCGAACAGCACCGCCGTCGGGCCACTGTCTCCACTCACCTGGAGCCTCGATCTTCCGTGTACTTGGTCGTCACGGACCGTCAGGCCCCAGGCCTACGTCCAGGCCCAGGACAGGCAGCGTGTCCCCGAACGCCCACCCATGACCATGGTGAAGAGCCGCATTACCGACCCCGTCGCCGACCAGCTCGCCGCTGAACTCGGCGACCTGCCGCTGGCTGTCGCCCAAGCCGCCGCCTACGTGCACCACACCAGCCTCCCGATGCGCGCTCCTCAGCCCGACCGCGTGGGCGCCGACATTGGTCCGCGTCCGTCCTGGGCGCCGCGCTGGTGAGGCGCGCCGTCCTCGGGTCGGCTCAGCAGTGCTCCTGCGCTTGGGAGTCGACGGCGCGGCCGC
>DATGDX010000169.1:0-6034 GCA_035310665.1 Mycobacteriales bacterium
CGATGAGGTAGACGCCGGCCGTGACCATGGTCGCGGCGTGGATGAGAGCCGAGACCGGGGTCGGGCCCTCCATCGCGTCGAGCAGCCAGGTCTGCAGCGGGAACTGCGCGGACTTCCCGCAGGCGCCGAGCAGCAGCAGCAGCCCGATCGCGGTCGCGGTCGCCGCGCCGAGGCGGTCGGCCGCCGTGAACACGCCGGCGAACGAGGTCGTCCCCAGCGTCGCGAACATCACGATGATGGCCAGCGTGAGCCCGGCGTCCCCGACCCGGTTGACGACGAACGCCTTCTTGGCGGCGGTGGCCGCGCTCGGCTTGTAGGACCAGAACCCGATGAGCAGGTACGACGCGAGACCGACGCCCTCCCATCCGGCGTAGAGCGAGAGGTAGTTGTCGCCGAGGACCAGCAGCAGCATCGCGGCGACGAACAGGTTCATGTAGCCGAAGAAGCGCCGGCGGTTGGGGTCGTGGGCCATGTAGCCGACGGAGTAGAGGTGGATGAGCGTGCCCACGAAGGTGACCAGGAGCACGAACGCCATCGACAACGGGTCGAGCAGCAGCGCCAGGTCGACCTGGAAGCGGCCGGCCGGGACCCAGCTGAACAGGTGCTGCCGGATCGCCCGCTGGCCCGGGTCGCGGCCGAGTAGGCCGAGGAACAGCGCAACGGCGACGACGAAGGAGGCGGCGGGCATCAGCACGCCGAACCAGTGCCCCCACGCGTTGGTGCGCCGGCCGCCGAGCAGCAACACGGCCGCGCCGAGCACCGGAAACCCGATCAGCAGCCAGGTCAGCGAGAACACGCCGGTGGCGGCGGCCGCGTCGGCGACGGTCCGCGCGGGGTCGGCCACGAGGAAGGACACGGGGGCGCCTCTCCCGTTCAGTACTTGAGCAGGTTGGCGTCGTCGATCGACGCCGACCGGCGCGTCCGGAAGATCGTCACAATGATCGCGAGGCCGACCACGACCTCGGCAGCGGCGACGACCATGACGAAGAACGCGACGATCTGGCCGTCGAGGGTCCCGTTGATCCGGGAGAAGGTGACGAGCGAGAGGTTGACCGCGTTCAGCATCAGCTCGATGCACATGAACACGACGATCGCGTTGCGGCGCAGCAGCACGCCGATCGCGCCGATCGAGAACAGCACCGCGGACAGCACGAGGTAGGCCGACGGGGTCACTGCCGCGTCCCCTCCTCGACACCGCGTTCGGCCTGCTCGACCGCCGCCTCGAGTTCGGACGGCTGGGGGAAGCGGCGGTTGCTGTCCCGCAGCCGCTCCAGCACCGGCGACACCGACAGGTCGCTCGGCCGCCGGTCGGGAAGCAGGGCAGGGGTGTCGACGGCGTCGTGCCGCGCGTAGACACCGGGCCCGGGCAGCGGGGTCCGGTGCTCGCCGCGGCGGAAGCGCTCCACCATGAGCTCCTGCTGCGAGCGCACCGGCTGCACCCGCTCGCGATGCGTGAGCACCATCGCCCCGAGCGCGGCCGTGATGAGCAGCGCGCTCGTGACCTCGAACGCGAAGACGTAGCGCGTGAACAACAGCTGGGCGATCGCGACCACGTTGTTGCCGCCGTTCGCCGCCGCCAGGCCGGCCGCCGGTCGGCCGCTGGTGGCGTTCGCGATCGCGACGAGCACGAGCACCGCGAAGCCGAGCCCGGCGAGCGCCCCGGCGACACGCTGGCCGCGGATCGTCTCCACCAGGGAGTCGCTGGCGTCGACGCCGACCAGCATGAGCACGAACAGGAACAGCATCATGATCGCGCCGGTGTAGACGATGATCTGCACGAACATCAGGAACGGCGCTTCCTGCAGGCCGTAGAAGACGGCCAGGCACAGCATGTCGAGGGCGAGCAACAGGGCCGCGTGGACCGCGTTGCGGCTCAGGACCATGCCGAGGGCGGCCAGCACCGCGACCGTGCCCAGCACCCAGAACACGACCGTCTCGCCGGTGCCGAGCTGCTGCTGCGCGGCCAGCGTCACGGCCGACGGGGCGATCACGTGCCGGCCCGCCGGGTCTCCGGACGGTCGCCGGTGGCCACGGCGGCCGGGTGCAGCCGACCCTCCTGGGCCGGGTCGCCGGGCACCGCGGATGGCGCGTCGCCCGCGTGGGTGTAGTAGGCCTGCTCGTCGTCCCCGAGCCGCATCGGGTGCGGCGGCGCCTCCATCCCCGGCTGCAGGGGGGCGAGCAGCATCTCCTTCGTGTAGATCAGGTCCTCACGGCTGTCGTCGGCGAGCTCGTACTCGTTCGACATCGTCAGGGCCCGCGTCGGGCACGCCTCGATGCACAAGCCGCAGAGGATGCAGCGCAGGTAGTTGATCTGGTAGACGCGCCCGTAGCGCTCCCCGGGGGAGTACCGCTCCTCGGGGGTGTTGTCCGCACCCTCGACGTAGATCGCGTCCGCCGGGCAGGCCCACGCGCACAGCTCGCAGCCGACGCACTTCTCCAGGCCGTCCGGATGACGGTTGAGCACGTGCCGGCCGTGGAAGCGCGGGGCGGTCGGCCGCTTCTCCTCGGGGTACTGCTCGGTGGTCACCTTCCGGAACATGGTCGAGAAGGTGACGCCGAAGCCCTTGATGGAATCAAGCACCAGGACCCTCGTTCCGGTTGTCGGAGGTGTCGGCGAGACGACCGGCGACCGTACCGACCGGTTCCTGCCCGGGCAGCGGGGGCACCGGGAAGCCGCCCGCGAACGCGTCGTACGGTTCCTGCCCCTGGGCCTGCCCAGGCGGCTGCTCCGGGCGCCGCTCCGGCGCCCGCTCCCCCGGCCAGAACGTCACGACCAGGACGAGCACGACCACCGGGATCCCGACGTAAACGAGCAGGTCGCGCCGCTCGAGCGTGCGGGCCGCGGCCACGAACAGGATCCAGACCAGGTTGACCGGGATCAGCCACTTCCAGCCGAGGCGCATGAACTGGTCGTAGCGCAACCGCGGCAGCGTCCCACGGAGCCAGATGAACACGAACAGCACCGCGAAGAGCTTCAGGAAGAACCACAGCGGGCCCCACCAGCCGCTGTCGAGCGAGGAGAACGGCCAGATCGGGTGCCATCCGCCGAGGAACAGGGTCGTCGCCACGGCCGCCACCGTCGTCATGTTGATGTACTCGGCGAGGAAGAACAACGCGAACTTCAGCGACGAGTACTCGGTGTGGAACCCGCCGACCAGTTCGGACTCCGACTCGGGCAGGTCGAACGGCGCCCGGTTCGTCTCCCCGACCATCGAGATCGCGTAGATGACGAACGACACCGGCGTGACGAGGAGGAACCAGCGGAAGGCCTGGGCGGCGACGATCTCGGACGTCGACAGCGAGCCCGCGGCCAGGAAGACCCCGACGAAGGACAGGCCCATCGCGACCTCGTAGGAGATCATCTGGGCGGCCGAGCGCAGTCCGCCGAGCAGCGGGTAGGTGGAGCCGCTCGACCAACCGGCGAGGACGATCCCGTAGATGCCCATCGAGGACATCGCGAGGATGAACAGCACCGCGACGGGGAGGTCGGTCAGCTGCAGCGGGGTCCGCTGCCCGAAGATCGACACCTCCGGACCGATGGGGATGACCGCGAACGCGAGGAACGCGGGAACCGTCGAGATGATCGGGGCCAGCACGTAGACGACCTTGTCGGCCGCGACCGGGACGATGTCCTCCTTGAGCGCCAGCTTGAGGCCGTCGGCGAGGCCCTGGAGGACGCCGAACGGGCCGACGCGGTTGGGGCCGAGGCGCTGCTGCATCCGGGCCACGACCCGGCGCTCCGCCCAAATCATGAACAGCGTGACGAGGACGAGCAGCACGAAGATCGCCGCCGCCTTGATGACGGTGATCCACCAGGGATCCTGCCCGAAGACTCCGAGGTCGGGCATCAGCGGCCTCCGCCGGGTGCGATGCGGACCACGGCGCCGGCGCCCACGCCCAGCGTCGCGCGGACGCGGGAACCGGGCGAGTGGGTCGGCACCCACACGACGCGGTCCGGCATCTCGGTTACGACGAGCGGCAGGGTCAGCGCCCCGCGCCGGGTGCTCACCGTGACCGGCGACGCGTCGACGGCGCGGATCTCCGCAGCGGTCGCCGGCGACAACCGGACGACGGGGCGGTGCCGCGTCCCCGCGAGCCAGGGCTCGCCGTCCTGGAGCCGGCCTTCGTCGAGCAGCAGGTGCCACGTGGCGAGGACGGCCTGCCCCGTCGCGGGTCGCGGCAGCGGGGCCGGCATCACGTCCGGGTCGAGGCCGGGCCCCCCGCGCCAGCCCGCGAGCGAGGCGAGCTCCCGACGGGCGGCGACGACGTCGGGCAGGCCGAGGTGGACGTCCATCTCGTCCGCGAGCGCCGCCAGGACCCGCAGGTCGTCGAGCGCCCCGGTGGCGCCCAGGGCGGCCTCGAAGCGCCGGCCCCGGCCCTCCCAGTCGAGGAACGTCCCGGGCTTCTCCACGACCGGCGCGACCGGGAACACGACGTCCGCCCGCTCGGTCACCGCGCTCGGCCGCAGCTCGAGACTGACCAGGAACGGCACCCGCTCGAGCGCGTCGCGCGCGAGCGCCGGGTCGGGCAGGTCGTCGGGGTCCACCCCGGCGACGAGCAGGGCGGCGAGGTCTCCGGCAGCCGCCGCCCGCAGGATCGCCGTGGTGTCCCGCCCCGGCCGGCCGGGCAGCTCCGCCACGCCCCAGACCCGGGCGACGTCACGTCGGGCCTCGGCGTCCGCGAGCAGCCGACCCGCCGGGAGCAGCGTCGGCAGCGCACCCGCCTCCACGGCCCCACGCTCGCCGGCCCGCCGCGGCACCCACGTCAGCGTCGCGCCGGTCGCGTCGGCCAGCCGCACCGCCGCGGTCAGGGCCCCGGGCAGCTCCGCGAGTCGCTCGCCGACGAGGATCAGCGCGCCGGGGGTGCGCAGCGCCTGCGCGGCGGCGAGTCCGCTCTCGTCCAGCCCGGCGCCCGGCGACCCCTCCCGCAACGCGTAGAGGACCTCGGGCTCGGTGCCCGCCGCCGCCGGCAGCAACCGGCCGAACACCTTCGCCGCGCCGCGGGACAGCCACGGCGCGACGGCGTACACCGGCATCCGTCGTCGCCGCGCCGCCTTGCGCAGGCGCAGGAAGACGATCGGCGACTCCTCCTCCGGCTCGAAGCCGACGAGAAGGACCGCCGGCGCCCGCTCCAGGTCGGCGTACGTCGTCTGCAGGTAGCGCCCCGCGACCCGGGCGGCGAGGAACGCCTCCTCCTCCACCGAGTGCGGCCGCGCGCGCATGTCGACGTCGTTGGTGGCCAGCGCGACGCGCGCGAACTTGGCGTAGGCGTAGGCGTCCTCGGCCGTGAGCCGCCCGCCCGGCAGGACGCCCGCCCGCCCGCGGGCCGCCGCGAGGCCGGCGGCGGCGCGCACGAGCGCCTCGCTCCACGACCCGGCCCGCAGCTCGCCGGTGTCCTCGTCTCGGACGAGCGGGTGGGTCAGCCGGTCCGGCAGCGCGGCGTAGGTGAACGCCCACCGCCCCTTGTCGCAGTTCCACTCCTCGTTGACCTCGGGGTCGTCCCCCGCGAGCCGGCGCAGCACCTTGCCCCGGCGGTGGTCGGTGCGCAGCGCGCACCCCGACGCGCAGTGCTCGCAGATCGTGGCCGAGGAGACCAGGTCGAACGGGCGGGCGCGGAACCGGTACGCGGCACCGGTGAGCGCGCCGACCGGGCAGATCTGCACGGTGTTGCCGGAGAAGTAGCTCTCGAACGGCTGGTCCCGGTAGACCGCCACCTGTTCGAGCGCGGAGCGCTCGAACAGCTCGATGAACGGGTCACCGGCGATCTGCGCGGAGAACCGGGTGCAGCGGGCGCACAGCACGCACCGCTCACGGTCGAGCAGCACCTGGCTGGAGATCGGGATCGGCTTGGGATAGGTGCGCTTGCGGTCCTCGAACCGCGACTCCGGCCGCCCGTTGGTCATCGCCTGGTTCTGCAGCGGGCACTCGCCGCCCTTGTCGCACACCGGGCAGTCGAGCGGGTGGTTGATGAGCAGCAGCTCTATCACCCCCTCCTGCGCCTTTCGCGCGACGGGAGAGGTGAGCTGCGTCTTGAC
>DATGDX010000170.1:0-4485 GCA_035310665.1 Mycobacteriales bacterium
ACCCGCACACCGAGCGGCGGCTGCGGCTCGTCACCGACCTGCAGCCGGCGCTCGACCGGGGCGAGGTCACCGTGTACTACCAGCCCAAGGCGGCCGCCGGCGACGGCCGAGTCGTCGGGGTGGAGGCGCTGGTCCGCTGGCGCCACCCGGCCCTGGGCATGGTGGGGCCCCACGAGTTCGTCCCGCTCGCCGAGCAGGTCGGGCTGCTCGGACAACTCACCCGACTCGTCCTCGACACCGCGCTGCGCCAGCAGGCCGCGTGGGCGGCGATGGGTCATTCGCTCGGGGTCTCCGTCAACGTCTCGGCCCGCGACCTCGCCGACAAGGACCTGCCCCGGGACGTGTCCCGAGCGCTGGCCGCGACGTCGACGACCCCCGACGCTCTCACGCTCGAGATCACCGAAAGCAGCGTGATGAGCGACGTGGCCCGCAGCGTCGCCGTGCTCGACGACCTCGCCGGCCTCGGGGTGCGCCTGTCGGTCGACGACTTCGGCACCGGCTACTCGTCGCTCGCCTACCTCGGGCAACTGCGGGTGCACGAGTTGAAGATCGACAAATCGTTCGTCCGCGCGCTGGACGACCCCGCGGGCGCCCGGCGGGGGGCCGGGACGCTGTTGCGCACGACGGTCCGGCTCGGACACGACCTGGGCCTGACGGTGGTGGCGGAGGGGGTCGAGGACACCGCGGCGTGGACGAGGTTGGCGGACCTCGGCTGTGACCTCATCCAGGGCTACGTGCTGGCGCGTCCGGCACCCGCCGCCGAGGTGACCGCCTGGTTGGCGAACACGAACGACCTCGCCGCCGGCGCCGTCTACCCCTCGGCCCGCGCTGGGTGACCGGCCGCTTGGGCAGGGATGGGCGTCAGGCCAGGGACGTCACGAAGTCGCCGAGCCGATGCGCCGCCGCCTCCAGACCGAGCGCCGCGCTGCGCACGACCTTCGCCGCGTTGTTCGGGAACGCGAGGACGTAGTAGATCGCGAAAGCGATGGCCGCCCAGGTGAGCAGCTTCTTCGCCATCCCGACGCTCCCCACGACTCACCTCGCTCGGCGCCATCGCTCGTGGGTTGCCTTTCTATCGCGGTCGGTGGCCCCATCGCCGGAGGCGCGCCGAGCGTTCCATCGGTGGCCCCGCGAGCACCCCGCCCGGTGACGCCCGTCAGCGCCCCCCGGCGCGGCCGCTGCGCACCGCGCCCGGCAGCAGCCGCGAGCGAAGCTGTCGCAGGTGGCGGCGGCTCACCGGCAGCTCGTGCCCACCCACGACGACCACGTGTCCCCCGCCCACCGTCGACCGCAGCTCGCTGACGAACCGCACCGCGATCAGGTGGGCACGGTGAACCCGCACGAAGCCGGCCGGGCCCCACGCTCGCTCGAGCGCGTCGAGGGACAGCCGGACGAGGTGACTGTGCCCGGACAGGGTGTGCAACCGGCTGTACCCGCCGCAGGCCTCCACCCGGGAGACCTCGCCGCGGTCGACGAACAGCGTCCGCGCGCCCGTGTCGACGGCCACGACCGGCAGATCGGTGAGCGCGTCGTTCGCCTCCGCCGCCGGGAGGCGCTCACACAGCCGAGCGATCGTGTCCGCGACCCGCGCCGGCGGGACGGGGGTCAGCAGGAAGTCGACGGCGCGGACGTCGAACGCGTCGACCGCCGTCTCCGGCGTTGCCGCGATGAGCACGACGGGCGGCGGGTCCGCGAACCGGCGGAGCAGCCGCGCCAACTCCACGCCGTCGAGGCCTGGCAGGCAGGCGGCGAGGAAGATGCCGGCGAACCGCTCGTCGCGGCTGCGCCGCAGGGCGGTGACCCCGTCGGCCACCTGCTCGACGACGGCGACCTCGGCGCGTTCGGCGAGTACCGTGGCGAGCGCGACCCTGGCCGCGGCGTCGGCGTCCGCGAGCAGGAGCCGCAGGCCGGAGACGCGCACGGGTCGGGGATGCACCGGCTGGGGACGGGGCCCCGCCCGCAACGGTCTATCCACACTCGCCCCCACAGTGCCGGCCGCGCTGCCCCGGGCGCTCGGTCACTGCCGATCTCCCGCGCGTTCGCGCACGATACCGCTCACCCATTCGTTCGTCCCCGACAACCGCCCGTGTCGCACACGCGACCACTCGCCATGTCGCCTCTTCCGCGCGGGCGCCCAACCCCGACAATCTTCGCCGGGAAGCCCGGGCCACGCGTCAGAACGGGACCGCCGGGGTCGCCGTTTCGGTCTGTCGCCAGTGACCTCAGCGGCGTACGTCGACGGGGAACCGGAGGCGCGCCGGTGGTGTGCCCGGACGAACCGACCACGATCGACCGCGGACATCGAGGAGGAGCCGTGGCACAGGCCGAGATCCGACTTCCCGACGCGCGTGGGGGGGTGCCCCAGCCCGACGCGACCCCGACCGTCCCGGCGCCGGACATCGCCGACCCGGGTCCGCTGGGACTCGCCGGCTTCGCGATGACGACGTTCTGCCTGAGCGTCTTCAACGCGGGCCTGCTGGACGCCAGGCTCGAGGCGGTCGTGCTCCCACTGGCGCTGTTCTACGGCGGGATCGCCCAGATGCTCGCGGGCATGTGGGAGTTCAAGAAGGCCAACACGTTCGGCGCGTTGGCGTTCACGTCGTACGGCGCGTTCTGGTTGGCGCTCGCCACCTACATCAGGTTCGTGGCTCCCGGGTTGCCGCCGACGTCACGACACCTGGCGACCGGCCTGTTCCTGCTCGCCTGGACGATCTTCACCGCCTACATGTTCATCGGCTCGCTGCGGATCAGCGGCGCGTTGATCGCCGTGTTCGCGGTACTGCTCCTGACGTTCATCGCGCTGACCTGGGGTGCGTTCGCCCAGGCGACCGGGCTCACCCGGCTGGGCGGCTGGCTCGGCATCCTGACGGCATTACTCGCCTGGTACACCTCCGCCGCCGGCGTCATCAACCCGACGTGGGGGCGCAAGCTCCTGCCGACCATGCCGGTGAAGCGGTAGCAGCCCGCGGCGACCGAAGCGTGCCCGTCTCGCGGTGTCGGTCACTCAACCTGCATCTGGTGTCTCGACGGCGCCGCGTCCCGGCCTTCTCCCGCGCGCTAGGCCACGGTCAGGCTGTCCATCAGCCGGTCGGCCGCGGTGTAGGGGTCGAACTCGCCGGCGAGGACCCGGTCGGCGAGCGCGGCGAGCGCCGCGGTGCCGCGCAGGTCTCCCATCCGCGTGCGCAGGGCGGCCACCGCGATCGCCTCGATCTCGTTGCACGCCCGGGTGCGCCGGCGGCGGCCCAGTTCGCCTGTCCGGGTGAGCCACTCGGCGTGCTGCTCCAGCGCGTCGACGACGTCGTCGGCCCCCTGACCCCTGGACGCGACCGTCTTCACGATCCGCGGCTTCCACCCGTCGGGGTCCTGATGCTCGCCCAGGGACAACATGTGCCGCAGGTCGCGCGCCGTCTGATCGACACCGTCACGGTCGGCCTTGTTGACCACGAACACGTCCGCGATCTCCAGAATCCCCGCCTTGGCCGCCTGGATCCCGTCGCCCATGCCGGGTGCCAGCAGCACGACGGTGGAATCGGCCGCGGAGGCGATCTCGACCTCGGCCTGCCCCACGCCGACGGTCTCGACGAGGATGACGTCGCAGCCCGCGGCGTCGAGGACGCGGATCGCCTGGGGCGTCGCCCAGGACAACCCGCCGAGGTGGCCGCGACTGGCCATCGAGCGAATGAACACCTCGTGGTCGGTCGCGTGCTCCTGCATCCGGACGCGGTCGCCGAGCAGGGCGCCCCCCGAGAACGGCGACGAGGGGTCGACCGCCAGCACGCCGAGCCGCATCCCGCGCTTGCGGTAGGCGGCGACGAGCGCGGCAGTCGAGGTCGATTTGCCGACCCCGGGGGAGCCCGTCAAGCCGATGACGCGCGCGTGTCCGGTGTGCGGGGCGAGCGCCGCCATCACGTCACGCAGCAGAGGGGACGCGTCCTCGACAAGAGAGATCAACCGGGCCACGGCGCGCGGCTCGCCGCGCCGCGCCCGGTCGACCAGGTCGGGGACATCCAGGCGGCGCCGGAGCGCCGGCGCCGCCTGGGTGTCCGTCTGCTGCGCCGCGGTCACGCGCCAGGCACGCGCAGAATCAACGCGTCGCCCTGACCCCCGCCGCCGCACAGCGCGGCGGCACCGGTGCCCCCGCCCCGCCGCTGCAGCTCGACCGCCAGGTGCAGGGTGATCCGCGCGCCGGACATGCCGATCGGGTGGCCCAGCGCGATCGCGCCGCCGTTGACGTTGACCTTGTCGAGCGGCAGGTCGAGCTCGCGCATCGACTGGATCGCCACCGACGCGAACGCCTCGTTGATCTCGACGAGGTCGAGGTCGGCGGGAGACAGGCCCTCCCGGCCGAGCGCCTTCTTGATCGCGTTTGCCGGCTGCGACTGCAGGGACGGGTCGGGCCCGGCGACGACACCGTGCGCCCCGATCTCGGCCAGCCACGAGACGCCGAGCTGTTCGGCCTTGCGCTTGCTCATGACGACGACCGCG
>DATGDX010000171.1:0-5560 GCA_035310665.1 Mycobacteriales bacterium
GAGCGCCCCTACTTCTACCTCCCGAAGTTGGAGAGCCATCTCGAGGCCCGGCTGTGGAACGACGTGTTCGTCACCGCTCAGGACGCGCTCGGGCTGCCCCGTGGCACGGTCCGCGCCACCGTACTGATCGAGACGATCACCGCGGGGTTCGAGATGGAGGAGATCCTCTACGAGCTGCGCGAGCACGCCGCCGGGCTGAACGCGGGGCGGTGGGACTACCTGTTCAGCGTCATCAAGAAGTTCCGCAACCGCGGCAAGGAGTTCCTGCTGCCGGACCGCAACGCGGTGACGATGACCGCCCCCTTCATGCGCGCCTACACCGAGCTGCTCGTGCGCACCTGTCACAGGCGCGGCGCGTTCGCGATCGGGGGGATGGCCGCGTTCATCCCCTCGCGTCGTGACCCCGCGGTCAACGCGGTCGCGCTCGAGCGGGTGCGCGCGGACAAGGAACGGGAGGCCGGCGACGGCTTCGACGGCTCGTGGGTCGCGCACCCGGACCTGGTGCCCGTGTGCACCGAGGTGTTCGACGCGGCGCTGGGCGACCGGCCCAACCAGCTGGACCGGATGCGCGAGGACGTGGACCCGGCCGCGCTGGAGCGACAGCTGCTCGCGGTGGCGGAGACGCCGGGGGAGGCGACGCCCGACGGGCTGCGCAACGACGTGGCGGTGGGGCTGCGCTACCTCGCCGCCTGGGTGCGCGGCAACGGTGCGGTCGCCATCTTCAATCTCATGGAGGACGCCGCGACCGCGGAGATCGCTCGCTCGCAGGTGTGGCAGTGGGTGCACGCGGGTGTGTACGACGCGGAGCTCGTCCGCCGCGTCCTCGACGAGGAGCTCGCCGCCGCGCGGGGCGAGGACGGCGACTGGGAGCGCGCCCGCGCCCTGTTCGAGCGGGTGGCCCTGGCGGACGAGTTCGTCGAGTTCCTGACCCTGCCGGCGTACGACCTCCTGGAGTAAGGGCTCGAGTAGGGGGCACCATGCGTGCGGTCGAGCGGCTCGCCTCCCTCATGGAGGTCGTCACCGACCCGGTGAAGTGCGCGACGTACGACTGCGACGGGCTGACGAACCTGCGCTGCACGCCGGCCGCGGTCGCGCTGCCGACCACCGCCGAGCAGGTGCGGGCGGCGGTGCGGATCTGCGCCGAGGAAGGTGTGCCCTTCGTCGCGCGGGGCGCCGGGACGAGCCTGTCCGGCGGGGCGCTGCCGCGCGCCGACGGGGTGCTCATCGTGCTCGCGCGGCTGCGGCGCATCCTCGCGGTCGACCTCGACGACCAGCGGGCCGAGGTGGAGCCCGGGGTGGCCAACCTCGACATCACCCGGGCGGTCGCGGGCGACGGGTGGTTCTACGCCCCGGACCCGTCGAGCCAGCAGGTGTGCTCGATCGGCGGCAACGTGGCGGAGAACGCCGGCGGGGCGCACTGCCTGAAGTACGGGTTCACGGCGAACCACGTCACCGGGCTCGACGTGGTGTTGCCCGACGGGTCGGTGGCGACGCTCGGCGGGCGCGCGGTCGAGCACCCGGGTTACGACCTGGTCGGCGCGTTCGTCGGGTCGGAGGGCACGCTCGGCGTGGCGACGCGGGTCACCGTGCGTCTCGTCCGCGCTCCCGAGACGGTGCGGACGCTGCTCGCCGGCTTTCCGACCATCGAGGCCGCCGGAGCCGTCACGTCCGAGCTGATCGCCGCCGGGATCGTTCCCGCGGCCATCGAGATGATGGACGCGCTGGCGATGGAGGCGGCGACGAAGGCCGCCGGGGTGAGCTACCCGCCCGGGGCGCGCGCCGCACTCGTCGTCGAGCTCGACGGACCCGCCGCCGAGGTCGCCGAGCAGTTCGCGCGGGTCGACGCGATCTGCGCGGCGTACGGCGCCGTCGAGGTGCGGGTCGCGCGGGACGAGGCCGAGCGCGCCCTGCTGTGGCGCGGCCGCAAGTCGGCGTTCGCCGCGGTGGGGCGGATCAGCCCCGACTACTTCGTGCAGGACGGGGTCATCCCGCGCACCGCGCTGCCCACCGTGCTCGCGGCGATGGCGGCGCGGGCCGGCCTGCGGGTCGCGAACGTTTTCCACGCCGGCGACGGCAACCTGCACCCGCTGGTGCTCTTCGACGCGTCGGTGCCGGGGCAGGCCGAGCGGGCGGAGGCCCTCGCCGCCGAGATCCTGGACGCGTGCCTCGACGCGGGCGGGTCCATCACCGGGGAGCACGGGGTGGGCGCGGAGAAGGTGGCGCACCTGGCGCACCAGTTCACCGCGGACGACCTGGACACGATGCAGATGCTGCGGTGCGCGTTCGACCCGGCGGGGATCTGCAATCCGGGGAAGGTGTTCCCGACCCCGCGGCTGTGCGGCGAGGTCCCCGGACCGAGGCGCGGAGCGCACCCGCTGCAGCAGGCGGGTGCGGCGGAGATCTTCTGACATGCCCGCCACGACCGTGCGCCCGGCCTCCGTTGACGAGGTCGCCGCCGCGCTGCGCGACACGCGGGGGCCGGTGCTGCCGCACGGGACCGGGACCAAGCTCGACTGGGGAGCACCCGCCGCGCGCGTCGACGTCGAGCTCGACCTGACCGGTCTCGACACCGTGGTGGAGCACAACCCCGGCGACCTCGTCGTCCGCGCCCAGGCCGGGGCGCGCCTCGCGGACCTGCAGGCCCACCTCGAAACGCACCGGCAGCGGCTCGCGCTGGACCCGCCGCTGGGCGGCACCCTCGGTGGGATCACCGCGACGAACGCGGCCGGCCCGCTGCGCCACCGGTTCGGTTCGCCGCGCGACCTGCTCATCGGCGTCACCGCGGTGCGCGCGGACGGGGTCGTCGCCAGGGCCGGGGGCAAGGTCGTCAAGAACGTCGCGGGCTACGACCTCATGAAGCTGTTCTGCGGGTCGTGGGGGACCCTCGGCGTCGTCGTCGAGACGGCCTGGCGGCTGCACCCGCTGCCCGCCGCCGTCCGCGCGGTGCTCGTCGCGGGCGCCGACCCGGTCGCCGTCGTCCGCGGGCTGGTGCGCTCGCGTCTCGCGCCCTCCGCGGTCGAGCTGTCCGGCTCCCCCGGGCAGTGGACGGTGACCGTGCTGTTCGAGGGCGGCGAACGCGCGGTGACCGAGCAGGCGGCGAGTGCCGGCGGCGACCGGGTGCTCGATCACCGGCCGGAGGGGCTCGGCGCCTGGCCGGACGCTCCAGTGGTGCTGAAGGTGGCGCACGCGCCGTCCGGGCTGCGCGCGCTGCTCGGCGCGCTCCCGCCGGGCGCTCGGGTCACGCACGCCCCCGCGGTCGGGGTCGGGCTCGTGGGCCTGCCGGCGGAGGGCCCGGCGGACGGCCCGGCGGACGGCCCGGCGGACCGCCGGGCGGACGGCACCGCCGCAACCGTCGGTGCGCTGCGCGCGGCGCTCGCCCCGCACGACGGATCGGTCGTCGTCCTGCGCACCCCCGCGTGGGTGAAGCGCGCGGTCGACGTGTGGGGAGACGTCGGGGATGCGCTGCCCCTGATGCGCCGGGTGAAGCGGCAGTTCGACCCGGACGGGGTGTTCGCCGCCGGGCGCTTCGTCGGAGGAATCTGATGATCTCCCAGGACCTGCTCGACGACTGCGTGCACTGCGGCTTCTGCCTGCCGACCTGCCCGACGTACCTGCTGTGGGGCGAGGAGATGGACTCCCCGCGCGGGCGGATCCACCTCATGCAGCAGTACGAGAACGGTGCGCCGCTCGCCGTCCGGCACTTCGACGCGTGTCTCGGCTGCCTCGCCTGCGTCCCCGCCTGTCCCTCGGGTGTGCAGTACAACCGGTTGATCGAACAGACCCGGGCCGAGATCGAGTGGGTGGTGCCGCGCCCGCGACGGCAGCGCCTCGGTCGCGCCGCGGTGTTCGCGGTGTTCCCGCACCCGCGCCGGCTGCGGCTGCTGCGTGGACCGCTGCGGGTCACCCAGGCCTTGCGCCTGGACCGGCTCGCGCCCGCGTCGGTGCGCCCGCTCGCGCAGCTCGCCCCGCCCGTGGCCCCCCTCCTCCCGCTCCCGCCCGTCGTCGCGGCCGCGGGCGAGCGCCGCGCGGTCGTCGGGCTGCTCACCGGGTGCGTCCAGTCGGTGTTCTTCTCGCAGGTCCTCGCCGCCGCGGCGCGCGTGCTGGCCGCCGAGGGCGTGGAGGTGCGCATCCCGCCGCACCAGGGCTGCTGCGGCGCGCTGTCGGTGCACACCGGCCGGGCCCGGGAGGCTGCCCGGTTCCGCGCGCGGCTGGCGACGCTGTTCCGGGCGCTCGACCCGCCCGTCGACACCGTCGTCGTCACCGTCGCGGGGTGCGGATCCGCCCTCAAGGAGCACGGGTTCCCGGCCCGCGACGTGACCGAGGTGCTCGCCGATTTGCCGCCGCGCGCGGTGCGTGCCCCGCTACCCCTGCGCGTCGCCTACCAGGACGCCTGTCACCTGGCGCACGCGCAGGGAGTGCGGGCGCAGCCGCGGGCGCTGCTGGCGGCGGTGCCGGAGCTCGAGATCGCGGAGCTGGCGGAACCGGACATCTGCTGCGGGTCGGCCGGGGTGTACAACCTGCTGCAGCCCGCGCCGGCGCGGGCGCTGGGGGAGCGCAAGGCGCGGGTGGTCCTCGCCGCCGGCGTCGATGCGGTCGTGACGGGGAACCCCGGGTGTGCGCTGCACCTGCGCGCCGCGCTGCGCCGGCTCGGTGCCGACGTACCGATCCTGCACACCGTCGAGGTGCTCGACGCGTCGATCCGCGGGCTGCCGCCCGCCGCGCTCACCGGGAACCCCGGCCCCCGGCACCCGTTCCGGCGCCGGCGTGCCGAGCCGCCATCATCGCAGACACCGCCGTTCTCGCAGACCTCCATGGTCAACGGCACCCGCAAGCCGGGCATTCCGCCCCAATTTTGATGCAGTCGATCAGCAAAGATGATCGACTGCATCCCCGCGCGGGGCTGTCACCCCCAATGCACAACGCCGGCCGTCCCGTCGACGGTGACGGTCTGCCCGTCCGCGATCCGCTCGGTCGCGCCGAGGACGCCGACCACCGCGGGGATCCCGTACTCCCGCGCGACCACCGCACCGTGGGACATCGGGCCGCCCATCTCCATCACCAGCCCGCCCGCGGTGAGGAACAGGGGTGTCCAGCCGGGGTCCGTCGACGGGGCGACGAGGATCTGCCCCTGCTCCAGCCGGCCGGCGGCCGGATCGCGCAGCACGCGTGCGCTCGCCGTGACCGTTCCCGGTGAGGCCGCGGTGCCCACCAGCGTCCCGTCCGCGCCCGCGGCCCGTCGCTCCGGCGCCGGTTCGCTCCCGTCGGAAAGGAGCACGCGGGGCACGTGCCGGCGCCGCAGTTCCCGGTCGTACCCCGCCTGCCGGTCGCGGACCAGCGGCCGCAGGTCCCGGCCGCTCAGCCCGTCCCGCGCCTCACCGAGGTCCACGAAGAAGATGTCGTCGGCGCGGTCCACCCGCCCGGCGCGGGCGAGTTCCTCCCCGACCGGCGTCAGCAGCGCGCGGCCGCGGGCGAGCAGCCGGACAAGCGAGAACTTGGGCGCCTCCCGCTGGCCGAACAGCTCGCGGAGCCGGTGCAGGAAGAAGCGCACGAGAAGCCCCCG
>DATGDX010000172.1:0-3125 GCA_035310665.1 Mycobacteriales bacterium
CGCTTGCCGGCGAACGACCCGTCGACCTGCTCCCGGGCCAGGTCGACCATGCGTGCCCGGCGCCGCATGTTGATCGCGTCGATGTCGCGGAGGAACGTCAGCGCCTGGTCGACCCCGAGCTCGCCGGCGCGGGCCATGAACGCGCGGATGTCCTTAGGCAGGCAGCCGCCGCCGAACCCGAGCCCGGCGTGCAGGAACCGCCCGCCGATCCGCGTGTCGTGCGACAGCGCCTCGGACAGCTTCGTCACGTCGCCGCCGGTCACCTCGCACACCTCCGCCATCGCGTTGATGAACGAGATCTTGGTGGCGAGGAACGCGTTCGCGGAGACCTTGACCAGCTCGGCGGTGGCGAAGTCGGTGACGATGAGCGGCACGCCCGCGTCGAGCAACGGCTGGTAGACGTCGCGCAGCGTCTTCTCGGCGCGTTCGGACTGCACGCCGATGACGAGGCGGTCCGGGTTCAGCGTGTCCTTGACCGCGTAGCCCTCGCGCAGGAACTCCGGGTTCCAGGCCAGCTCCGCCGCGTCGCCGGCGGGGGCGAGGCGGGCCAGCTCCGCCGCGACCCGCACGGCCGTGCCCGCCGGGACCGTCGACTTGCCGACCACGAGGCACTCGCGGGACAGCCGGGGGGCGAGGGCGGCGACCGCCGCGTCGAGGTAGGTGAGGTCGGCGGCGTACGACCCCTTGCGCTGGGGGGTGCCCACGCACAGGAAGTGCACGTCGCCGAAATCGGCGATCTCGTCGTACGACGTCGTGAAGCGCAGCCGTCCCGTCTCGAGGGTGGCGCGGAGCAGCTCGTCGAGGCCGGGCTCGAAGAACGGCACCTCGCCGGCGTTCAGTCTGCCGATCTTGTCCGGGTCGACGTCGAGGCCCATGACCTCGTAGCCGAGCTCAGCCATGCAGACCGCGTGCGTGGCACCGAGGTAGCCCGTGCCGATGACGGTGATACGGGGCGGCATGACGCGGTGACCTCCCGGCGGTTGCTGCGGTCAACGATCGTGACATCGTAGCTACTGCTTACTCGGAGCGATCGGACGTCCCCTGGATACGTGCGGCGGGCGAATGTTGGGCCCGTGCGTAGGATCGGCGGGTGGCCACGAAGCCTTTCGACACCTATGTCCTGACCGAGGAACACGATCTCTTCCGGGAGAGCGTGCGCACGATCGCCGACAAGAAGATCGCGCCGCGCGCAGCCGAGATCGACGAAACCGCCACCTTCCCGTGGGACGTCTACGAGGAGCTGCGCAAGGCGGAGTTCCACGCGGTGCACATCCCCGAGGCCTACGGCGGGGTCGGGGCGGACGCGATCGCCAGCGCGATCGTGATCGAAGAGGTGGCGCGAGCCTGCGCCGCGTCCTCGCTGATCCCGGCCGTCAACAAGCTCGGCACGATGGGGATGCTCCTGTCGGGGTCGGAGGAGATCAAGCAGCGGTACCTGCCGGCGGTCGCGAGCGGCGAGGCGATGTTCGCCTACGCGCTGTCGGAGCCGGAGGCGGGCAGCGACGCCGCCGCGATGCGGACCCGTGCGGTCCGCGACGGCGACAGCTACGTGCTCAACGGCGGGAAACGCTGGATCACCAACGCCGGCGTGGTGAAGTACTACACGGTGATGGCGGTCACCGACCCGGACAAGGGCGCGCACGGCATCTCCGCCTTCGTCGTGCACGGCGACGACGCCGGGTTCACGCTCGGAGCGCACGAGCGCAAGATGGGGATCAAGGGCTCGCCGACCCGCGAGCTGTTCTTCGACGACGTGCGGATCCCGGCCGACCGGATGATCGGCGAGGAGGGCACGGGGTTCAGCACCGCGCTGCGCACCCTGGACCACACCCGCCTGACGATCGGCGCGCAGGCGCTCGGGATCGCGCAGGGCGCGTTCGACTACGCCTTGTGGTACGTCCAGGAGCGCCGCCAGTTCGGTCACCCGATCAGCGACTTCCAGGGCGTGCAGTTCATGGTCGCCGACATGGCGATGAAGATCGAGGCCGCGCGGCACCTCATCTACGCGGCGGCGGCGAAGTCGGAGCTGATGACCCCCGACCTGACGTTCGCGTCGGCGGCCGCGAAGTGCTTCGCGTCGGACGTCGCGATGGAGGTGACGACCGACGCCGTCCAGCTTCTGGGCGGCTACGGCTACGTCCGGGACTACCCGGTCGAGCGGATGATGCGGGACGCGAAGATCACCCAGATCTACGAGGGGACCAACCAGATCCAGCGCGTGGTCATGGCCCGCAACCTACTCAGGCGCCCGCACGAGCACTGATCTCCGCGCCGCCCGCCGTCGCCGCGCCCGGCCTCGAGGCGTTCGACCACGAGATCCCCGACGGAGCCTCGATGACGACCCCCGCCCCGCCACCGGGAACCGCCCCGCCGCCGGGCACCGGCTCGCTGCAGCCGAGGCCGCCGTCCGCGTCCCAGATCACGCTGAGCCGCATCATGACGCTGCTGGACAGCAACCTGCACGGCAACGTGCACGGCGGCGTGATCATGAAGGTGTGCGATGACGCGGCGGGGGTCGTCGCCGCCCGGCACACCGGCGGTCGGGCGGTGACCGCCGCGATGGACGAGATGGTGTTCCTCACGCCCGTGCACGTCGGCGACCTGGTGACCGCGAGGGCCCGGGTGAACTGGGCCGGGAAGACCTCCGTCGAGATCGGCGTGCGGGTGACCGCGGAGCCGTGGGACCAGGCCGGGGCGGAGTCGCGGCACGTCGCGACGGCGTACGTCGTCCTCGTCGCCATCGACGAGGCCGGGCGCCCGCGCCCGTGTCCCCCCGTGCAGCCGGACACGCCGACCGACCGCCGCCGGTTCGCCGAGGCGCAGATCCGCCGCGGGCACCGGCTGGCGCGCCGCGACGCGATCCTGTCGTCGCGGGCCGAGCCGTCTCGGCCGGGCGCCCCCGACTGAGCGCCGGGGGAGCGGCCGCTGGCGGGCGGCCCGGCGCGGCTGCTCGAGCCGCGGCTACGCGAGGCGCGGCAGGTCGAGGAGGTCGACGCCGGCCGTCGCGGTGACGCGCTCCATCTGCGCCCGCCCCGTCAGCGCGGACGCGTCCGCGGCGTGCGGGCAGAGCACCGCGCCCCCGCCGCGCGCGAGCGGGCCGAGCAGGCCCGCGGTGACGGCCGGCA
>DATGDX010000173.1:0-2698 GCA_035310665.1 Mycobacteriales bacterium
GAAGGTGGACCGCGACGAGGTCCTGCTCGACATCGGGTACAAGACCGAGGGGGTCATCCCCTCCCGCGAGCTGTCCATCAAGCACGACGTCGACCCCAACGAGGTCGTCTCCGTCGGCGACCACATCGAGGCCCTGGTCCTCCAGAAGGAGGACAAGGAGGGCCGGCTGATCCTGTCCAAGAAGCGCGCGCAGTACGAGCGTGCCTGGGGCACGATCGAGAAGATCAAGGAAGAGGACGGCATCGTCACCGGGACGGTGATCGAGGTCGTCAAGGGCGGGCTGATCCTCGACATCGGGCTGCGCGGGTTCCTCCCGGCCTCGCTCGTCGAGATGCGCCGGGTGCGCGACCTGCAGCCGTACGTCGGCCGCGAGCTGGAAGCCAAGATCATCGAACTGGACAAGAACCGCAACAACGTGGTGCTGTCCCGCCGCGCCTGGCTGGAGCAGACCCAGTCCGAGGTGCGCTCGACGTTCCTGCAGACCCTGCAGAAGGGCCAGATCCGCAAGGGCGTCGTGTCCTCGATCGTCAACTTCGGCGCGTTCGTCGACCTCGGCGGGGTCGACGGGCTCGTGCACGTCTCCGAGCTGTCCTGGAAGCACATCGACCACCCGAGCGAGGTGGTCGAGGTCGGCCAGGAGGTCACCGTCGAGGTCCTCGACGTGGACATGGACCGCGAGCGGGTCTCGCTGTCGCTCAAGGCGACGCAGGAGGACCCGTGGCAGCAGTTCGCGCGGATGCACGCGATCGGGCAGGTCGTCCCGGGCCGGGTCACCAAGCTGGTGCCGTTCGGCGCGTTCGTGCGCGTCGGCGAGGGCATCGAGGGTCTCGTGCACATCTCCGAGCTGGCCGAGCGGCACGTGGAGATCCCCGAGCAGGTGGTCCAGGTCGGTGACGAGATCATGGTGAAGATCATCGACATCGACCTCGAACGGCGCCGGATCTCGCTGTCGCTCAAGCAGGCCAACGAGGGCGTGGTCGGCGGGGAGGTCCCCGCGTTCGACCCGACGCTCTACGGGATGCCCGCGGAGTACGACGAGGCGGGCAACTACCGCTACCCCGAGGGGTTCGACGCGGAGACCGGCGAGTGGCTGGCGGGCTATGACCAGCAGCGGGAGGAGTGGGAGCGGCAGTACGCCGAGGCGCTCGCCCGTTACGAGGCGCACCAGCGGCAGATCGCCGCCGCCCACCAGGCGGAGGCGGAGGCGTCCGCGTCGTCGTCGTCGTCGTCGTCGTACTCCTCCACCCCCACGGACGAGAATGCCGGCGGCACGCTGGCCTCCGACGAGGCGCTCGCCCGGCTGCGGGAGAAGCTGACCGGCAGCAGCTGACGCAGGCCCGCGTCCCGCGGGCCGCGGCCGACGAACCGAATGGCGCTGGCAGACTCGCCGCGTGCTGACGGTCGGGCTGACAGGCGGGATCGGGTCGGGCAAGAGTGAGGTCGCGCGGCTGCTGGCGTCGTACGGCGCGGTGGTCATCGATGCGGACGCGCTGGCCCGCGAGGTCGTCGCGCCGGGGACGCCGGGCCTCGCGCGGGTCGTCGAGGAGTTCGGCGCGGACGTGCTGACCGCGGGCGGTGCGCTGGACCGCGAACGGATGGGCCGCCTGGTCTTCGCCGATCCGGACGCGCGGCAGCGCCTCGAGGCGATCGTGCACCCGTTGGTGGCAGAGCGGGCCGCGGCGTTGATGGCGGCCGCGCCGGCGGACGCGGTCGTCGTCTACGACGTGCCGTTGTTGGTGGAGAACGACCTCGTGTCGCGGTACGACGTCGTCGTGGTGGTCGACGCGCCCGACGACGTGCGCGTCGAGCGGCTGGTGCGGCTGCGGGGGATGTCCGAGGCCGACGCCCGGGCCCGGCTGGCCTCGCAGGCGAGCCGCGAGGCCCGGCTGGCGGTGGCCGACGTGGTCGTCGACAACTCGTCGTCGCTGCCGGCGCTGCAGCGGCGGGTTCGCGAGGTGTGGGACGCGCTGCTCGCCCGGCCCGGCTGATTCCCGCCCGGTCCTGTCGGTGCTCCCGCCTACAGTGGCACCCGTGAGCAGACCCGTCGTCGACCTGCCGCGCCGCTCCGGCCGGTTCCAGGTCGTCTCCGCCTACGCGCCCTCCGGTGACCAGCCGCAGGCGATCGACGAGCTGGAACGCCGGATCACCCGCGGGGAGAAGGACGTCGTCCTGCTCGGGGCTACCGGCACCGGCAAGTCCGCGACGACGGCCTGGCTCGTCGAGCGGGTGCAGCGCCCCACGCTCGTGATCGCGCCGAACAAGACGCTGGCCGCGCAGCTGGCCAACGAGTTCCGCGAGCTGCTGCCGCACAACGCGGTCGAGTACTTCGTGTCGTACTACGATTACTACCAGCCGGAGGCGTACGTCCCGCAGACCGACACCTTCATCGAGAAGGACTCCTCGATCAACGAGGAGGTCGAGCGACTCCGCCACTCGGCGACGATGTCGCTGCTGACCCGCCGTGACGTGGTCGTCGTCGCCACGGTCTCCTGCATCTACGGCCTGGGCACGCCCCAGGAGTACGTCGACCGGTCGGTCCGGCTGCGGATCGGGCAGGAGATCGATCGGGATGTGATCCTCCGGACCCTCGTCAATGAGCAGTACACCCGCAACGATCTGTCGTTCACCCGCGGCACGTTCCGGGTGCGGGGCGACACGATCGAGGTCTTCCCCGTCTACCAGGAGCTCGCGGTCCGCA
>DATGDX010000174.1:0-2173 GCA_035310665.1 Mycobacteriales bacterium
ACCATCTTCGGAGTCAGAATGCACGCCGCGCAGTCCAGGGTCGGGAACGTCTTGTCGAACTTGGCCATCTGCCCGCCGATAGACGGCTCGCGCTCCACGAGGTAGACGTGCTTGCCGGCCTCGGCAAGGGTCAGCGCCGCGTGCATCCCGGCGATGCCACCGCCGACGACGAGGACGTCCGGGTGCACCGGCGCACGGCGGCGCTCGAGGGACTCGTGCAGCGCCACGCGGCGTACGGCGCCGGCGACCAGCGCGGTGGCCTTCTCGGTCGCGTCCTCGCCATCGCCGGTCACCCAGCTGACGTGTTCGCGGATGCTCGCCATGTGCGCGTGGAAGGGGCTGAGCCCGCCGGCGGCGGCGGCTCTCTGAAACGTGGCCTCGTGCATGAGCGGTGAGCAGGAGGCGACGACGACCCGGTTGACCAAGCCCTCTCGCACGTCCTTCTGGATGAGCTCCTGCCCGGGGTCGGAGCTCGACCCGGTCGGCCGTCCCGTCGCCGTCCGCGAGCTCGCGCTCGGTCTTCAGCAGTGCGCGGTAGCACCCGGCGCACGGGGCGAGCACGTCGACCGGCGCGTCACCGGGTTGGTGCCGCTCGGCGAGGGCGAGGTTGCGGGCGGACAGCGCGAGCGACTTGACCGCGTCCACGGAGGGAAACGCGGTCGCGCCGCAGCAGTTCCAGTCCTCGATCTCGGTGAGCCCGACACCGAGCCTGCCGAACACCGCCAGCATCGACTCCTCGTACGACCGGCCGCTGGCCTCCATCGAGCAGCCCGGGAAGTAGGCGTAGTTCACGTTCATGCGTGCTCACCGCCTGTCGCGCCGTCCGTGGGGCCGCTTGTCGCGCCTGTCGCGCCTCCTGTCGCGTCGAGGGCGGCGAACATCCGCTGGATCTCCCCTGGGTCGCGCAGCGACCCGTGCCGCACCGTCATGCGCCCCCGCCGCAGCAGGCGCAGCCCGAGCGGCGCGTACTCGAGGAGCAGCCCCGGACTCGTCCGCAGCGACAGCGACATCGAAACCCAGAACTCGTTGCTACGCCCGCGCTTGTCGACGAGGTCGACGAAGCGGCTCACGAGGATGGGGGTCGAGAACCGGCGCGGCTGCAGGTCGGCACGTATCGACGCCCGCCGCAGCTCGTAGATCGTGTCAGTGACCGGGAGCTGTTTCGGGCACTCCACCGTGCAGGCGTAGCAGGACGTGCAGGCCCAGATGGCGCGGCTGCGCAGGACGTCGCCGCTCCGCCCGGCCAGCAGCATCGCGTTGAGCGCGCGCGGGGAGTGGTCCATGTAATCGCTCATCGGGCAGATGGCGCTGCACGTCCCGCACTGCATGCAGGAGCGCAGGACCTCCCCGCCCACGGCGTTCATCCCGCGGTCCGGGGCGAATTCGAGCAACGACAACCCGCACCTCTTCGCTCCTGGTGGGCCGTTTGTCGGTCGTTCACGGCCGCCGGAGGGGACGTCGTCCGATCGTTTGTGTGTGGTGTGCTGCCGGGTGCACCCCGAACGGACCCGTCGGTGCCGGGGCGGGCGGGCGCCCCCCGGCGAGCGGGGTGGCGTCCGTCCGGCTCGGCCGGTGTCGGCCGGTGGACGATCCGCGCGTCCACGTCGGCCGGGTCCGGCCAGGGAGTCGGCATCTCCCCTCGGTTCGGGACCCGCTGTGGCGCAGGTCACATGCCCCACTTGCTACTGCAACGGCCCGTTCGGGCTCTACGGCCGATCGGCCCTCCGCCGTCGAGGCGTTTGGCCCCTCTTTGCGGTGAAACAGGTCGCTGTGGGGGCGACGCCGTGGGTCGTGAAGATTGTCGTGTACGGCGACGAGCGTGCCGATCCTGCCGGCCGTCCACGACGACGATCACCACGGCTGCGGCGTTCGACGGCGGCGGCGGGGACGTGCCGCCACCGCCGGCTCGCCGGGTGTCACCACGGCAGTGCGTGCCCGTCGCGGAAGAACCCACCGGTCGGTCCGCCGGCCGGAAGGTCGAGGGCCCACAGAATGCTTGCCGCCCCCTGGTTGACGGGCCGACCACCGGCACCGCCCATATCGGTGGCCACCCACCCCGGACAGACGGCGTTGACGAGGACGCCCGCGGGCCGCAACTCGGCGGCCAGCATCCGGGTCAGCGCGTTGAGCGCCGCCTTGGACACCCGGTAGGCCGGTGTTCCGCCACCCATCG
>DATGDX010000175.1:0-7785 GCA_035310665.1 Mycobacteriales bacterium
GATCCGAGGAAAGACAACGTCGTCAGTCCGAAGTGCGAGTCAGGAACGCCCGGGAGCACCGAGCATCGCGATCCTGACGGCCGTCCATCGCTGTGGGGGTCAGGACGCCCGGGGACACGCGCACCGATACTCACTGTCCGAGTGCACGGGGTCGATCGTCCACGTGCCGGCGACATAGCCGGGGATCTCGACGGAGGTGAGGGACACAGTTTCTCCCAACAGGTTGAGGGTTCAACTACAGACCCCAGGATAGCATCAGACCGTTGAGCATTCAAGTACGGGTACCATGGGTGGCGTGGAAACGACACGGTGGCTCGCGCCGGACGAGCAGCGGGTGTGGCGCGCGTTCCTGGAGGCCACCCGCCTGCTCTTCGACGCCCTCGATCGGCAGTTGCAGCACGACGCGGGAATGCCGCACGCGTACTACGAGATCCTCGTGCGCCTGTCGGAGTCGCCGACCCGCTCGCTGCGGATGACCGACCTGGCCGAGGCGTCGCTGTCCTCGCGCAGTCGCCTGTCCCACGCCGTCGCGCGGCTGGAGGAGGCCGGGTGGGTGCGGCGCGAGAGCTGTCCCAGCGACCGGCGGGGGGCGTTCGCGGTGCTGACCGACGAGGGGTACGCCGTCCTCGCCGCGGCCGCCCCGGGGCACGTCGAGGCCGTGCGCACCCACCTGTTCGACCCGCTGACCGATCGACAGGTGCGCCAGCTGGGAGACATCAGCGCGGCCGTGCTCGCCCACTTCCGCGCGCCGGCGCCGTGACCGCGCGCGAGGATCTCGGCCCGCCCGCGCTCATCCGGCGCACCGCAGCGTGCGGTGTCCCGCCCAGGCGCTCGCCGCGGCGAGCGCGGCGCAGCCGGTCATGACCACGAACCCGGCACGGGCGTCGGCGACGTCGACGACGCGTCCCGCCACGGGCGCGCCGACAGCGAGGCCGAGCGCGAGCGCGGTCATCAGCCAGGAGAAGCCCTCGGTGAGCGTGTCGGCGGGGACCGCCCGCTCGGCGAGCGCGAACCCGGCGATGAGCATGGGCGCGATCGACACCCCCGCGACCACCGCGGCAACGGCCATCAGCGGGGTCGTCGGCGCGAACACGGTCGTCGCCATGCCGAGCGCGAAGCCGACGACGGCACGCCGGAACCGCCGGTCCACCGCCGTGGCCGACGGTCGCCCACCGACCACCAGCCCGCCGACGAGCGACCCGAGCGCGACCAGGGCGAGCAGCGGGCCGGCCGCCGCCGGCACGCCCCGCTCGCGCGCGAAGGCGACCATGACCACGTCGAGCGCGCTGAACACCGCCCCGGCGGCGAGGAACGTCGCCGCGAGGACCCGGAGCACGGGCAGGCCGAGCAGCGGCACGTGCCCGCGGGTGACCCGCCGCGGGCCGGGGTCGGTGCCGCGCTGCGCCGCGAGGGCCAGCCCGCCCGCGAGGGCGAACACCCCGGCGAGTGCGAGCCCGAGCGCCGGTCCCGCCGTCACCGCGACCACCGTGACGAGGACGGGCCCGACCACGAAGACGACCTCGTCGAGCACCGACTCGACGGCGAAGGCGGTCGTCAGCCCGGGGTGCGGGCCGGCGAGCAGGGCGGCCCACCGGGCCCGGACGTACGACCCCAGCTGGGGGAAGGCGCCGCCGACGACGGCGGACGCCGCGAACCAGGTGATCCGGGGCCGGTCGGTCTCGACCGCGGCGACCAGCGCGCCGAGCCCGACGAGGTGGACGACGAGCACGGCGGGGAGCACAGGGGACTGGCCATGCCGGTCCATCAACCGCCCCACGGCCGGCGCGCACGCGGCTCCCGCCAGCGCCCCGGCGGCCGAGACGCTCCCCGCGACGCCGTACGACCCGGTCTGCCCCTGCACCAGGAACACCGTGCCGAGCGGCAGCATCGACATGGGGAGTCGCCCGACCAGCCCGGCGATCACGAACGGCAGCGCTCCCGGGACCCCCAGCACCTCTCGGTAGGCTCGGACCGTGACGCGCACCCGGCCATCCTGCCGGTGACCGCGGGCACCCGCGGGTAGTGGCGGGGGGCGGGAACCGGGGGGCCGCGCAGCGAGGAGGGGGTGGGCGTGATGTACTGCGCGAACATTGCGTCGGGCACCAGCGGGGCGAAGGATCGGGTCCAGACCGGCGGCTGAGCCGCGCCGCAGACCCCGGGCGGGCGCCGCCCTCGCCCGCGCTCCGCTCATCCCGTGACCAGGCAGGAAGTGATCGCGTTCCGCTGGCCCGTGATCGCCCTGGTGATGGTCCTCAGCGGGGCGCTGTGCGCGGTGTGCGCGGTGTACGTCCTGCGCCGCCCCGGCGCCGTCGGTCGGACCGGGCTCGCGGCCGTGCTGACCGCCTCGGCGCTGTGGGGTCTGGCCTACGGCATGGAGTTCGGGGCCACGACCCTCGCGGCCAAGGAGTTCTGGGGGACCGCCAAGTACGTCGGCATCTGCGCGCTGCCGCCCGCGTGGCTGGTCTTCGCCCTGCAGTTCACCGGGCGGGAGCGCCTCGTCCGCGGCCGGCTCCTCGCGGCCCTGGCGATCGAGCCGATCGCCGTGCTCGCCGTGATGGCGGTTCCGTCCACGAGGCACCTCGTCCGGTCGTACCCCCCGGGGCCGCTGGACCGCTTCCCGGTGGTGGAACTCGGGCCGGTGTTCTGGGCCCTCTTGGGCTACTCCGCCGCGGTGGTCCTCGGCGCCACCGGCATGCTGGTGCTGACCCTGCTCCGCCGGTCCGCGGCGTACAAGCACCAGACCCGTCTGCTGCTCGGCGCGATCGCGCTCGTCTGGGTCGCCAACCTGGCGAGCAACGTCGGCGTCGGGGTGTTCCGCCGCATCGACCCGACCCCCGTCGCGCTGGCCCTCGCCGGCCTCATGCTGATCCTGGGCGTGTTCCGGTTCGGTCTGCTCGACCTCGTCCCAGTCGCGCGGACCACCTTGATCGAGACCATGCGCGACGCGGTGCTCGTCCTGGACGCCTATCACCGCGTCGTCGACCTCAACCCCGCGGCGCAGCAGGTCGTGGGCGGGCCCGGGGCGACGACGGTCCTCGGGCGCCGGGTGGAGGAGCTGCTCGGCGTGCCAACCGGGGTGGACTTCCGCCTGGCCAGGCAGGAGCTGGACCTGGTCCGCGACGGCGAGGAGCCAGGAGCGCGCCTACGAGGTGGTGCTCTCGGGCCTGGGTGACGGGCGGGACGCGGTGGCCGGGCACCTGCTCGTCCTGCGGGACATCACCGAGCGCAAGCGGACCGAACGGCACCTGCAGTACCTGGCGCACTACGACAACGTCACCGGGTTGCCCAACCGCAAGCTGTTCGCGGACCGCCTCGAGCAGGCGCTGGTGCGGGCGCGGCGCAACGGCGTCTCGCTGGCGGTGCTGTTCTTCGACCTCGACCGCTTCAAGGTGATCAACGACAGCCTCAGCCACGACGCCGGGGACCAGACGCTCGTCGCCGTCGCTCGCCGGGTGCAGCTGTGCCTGCGGCGGGAGGACACGCTCGCCCGGTTCGGCGGGGACGAGTTCTGCGTCCTCCTCCCCGAGATCTCGCATTCGGGGGACGCGGCGGTGGTCGCAAAGAAGATCCTGCGGGCGATGTCGCGCCCGCTGGTGGTGCGCGGCCGGGAGCTCGACGTCACGGCAGCGTCGGCGTCGCGGTCTGGCCGGAGGACGGCGGTGACCAGCGCACGCTGCTCAACCGGGCGGACGCGGCGATGTACGCCGCGAAGGCCAGGGGGCGCCACCGCTTCGAGTTCGCGAACCCGCAGCTGAGCCGCAACGCCACCACCCTCCTCGAACTCGAAGGCGACCTGCGCCGCGCGCTCGACCGGCACGAGCTGTTCGTGCAGTTCCAGCCCCTGGTCAGCCTGGACACCGGCGGGCTGGTCGGCTTCGAGGCGCTCGCGCGCTGGCGGCACCCCCGGCGGGGGCTGGTGCCTCCGGCGGAGTTCATCCCGCTGGCCGAGGACCTCGGCGTCATCGCCGCGATCGACGGGTGGGTGCTGGGCGAGGCCTGCCGTCAGGTCCGGCGTGCCAACTCGGGGGCGGATCGCCCGTACGTCGCCGTGAACCTTTCGCCGACGCAGCTGGCTTCGACGGATTTGCGCAGCCGCATCGACCGGGCGCTGAACGACGCCGGCGTCGAGCCCGACCGGCTGTGTCTCGAGGTGAGCGAGCGCGCGGTGACCGAGAACGAGCACGCGTTCGTCGCCGAGCTCTGCGGGTTGAAGGCGTTGGGCGTCTCCCTCGCGCTCGACGACTTCGGCGCGGGCCGCACGTCGCTCGGGCAGCTCCGCCACCTGCCGCTGGACATCGTCAAGATCGATCGCGGGTTCGTCCAGCGCCTGACCAACGAGGAAGGCGACGTGCTCATCGTCTCGGCCATCGTCCGCCTCGCGCACGCGCTGGGGCTGACCGTCGTGGCCGAGGGGGTGGAGCGCCCCGAGCAGCTGCTGCTGCGCGAACTCGGCTGCGACGTCGGGCAGGGCTTCCTGTTCGCCCCGCCCCAGCACGCGGCCGGGTTCGTCCAGCGGCCGGTGGCCGCGTCGGGGTGATGCACGCGGCGTCCGACGCCACCGGGGTGGCACCGAGACCTCGGTGCCACCCCGGGACGTTTCCCACGCTACTGCGGCCGGCGCTCGCCTGCGGGTTCGCGCCTCACCCCCGACCGCGACGGCACGTGCCGGAGAACCGATCCGAGAACGAGCCATCGATCGGCAGGAACTGAGCCACGTACCGGTTCCCGGTGAAGGTGAGCTTCAGCCCACCGGTCGTCCCGGTGTGCCGGACCACGCTGCCCGACTCCCGGTCCCCGAAGTCATACGCGCTCGCGCCACCAGTGCCGATCACGATCTCCCTCGTGCCCTTCTGAGGCGCAAACCTCTCGTAGTTGTGGTCGTGTCCGTTCACCACGACATCGGCCTTTCCGAGGGCCGCCTGCCACAACGGGCCGACGTCGGAGGACGATCCGTGCCTGCTGCTCGAATAGCGGGGCTTGTGCCAGGACACGACGACACATTTGTTGGTCCGCAACTGGCTCTTGAGCCACGCGAGTTGTCCCGGGTCGTCGGGAAACTCGCTGTCGACCCCGATAACCCGGACCGGTCCGACGTCGCGGCTGTTCCACAGTTTCTTCAGGCCGAAGTACCGCAGCATCGGCCGCGCTCCCTCGCTGTGGTGGTCGTGGTTTCCGGCAACCGGCAACGTCCGGTGCCTGTACCTGCCCAAACCCTCGTCGTACTTCTGGAAATCCTCGTCCGACCCGTCGGGATAGGCGTTGTCACCGGTGGTCACGAAAAGGTCGGGGCTGGTCCTGGCGATGAGACCCCCCATCGCGCGCGCGTCCTCGGCCTTCTTGACGATGTCTCCGGCCACGAGCAGCGTCGCGGTGCGCCGGGCGCTGCCCGCCCTCGCCGTGGTCGCGGGCGTCACGCGGGCCGGCTCGGCCCGTCGCTCGTGCCGCGCCGGTCGCGTGGCCGATCCCTGCCGCTGCGCCTCGGGGATCGTCACGGACGCCCGAATGGGCGTCACCGGGTCGTCCGTCGAGTTCAGGTCGCGCGGGCCGCGCGGCGGTCCGCCGAGCTCTCGCGGGGCCGGAATGCGTCGCGCACGCCGTGCACGCGCAGCCGACTAACCGTTGTCCTGCCCCGCACGTAAGTGTCGAGTCCGTAGCCGCTGCCCCCGGCGCCCTCCCACGTCGCCGACGGGGAAATCCCTCCGTTGATGACACCACCGACGATGCGCACCGACCCTCGCGACCCGACGTGCACGACCGCGGAGGTCGAGCCGCGCACCGATTTCCGGGAGACGAAATGCGTGAGGTCGACGGTCGCGCCGTCCGGCACCTCGTCGTTGTCGTAGGACGCCCCGGTCACTTTGATGACGGGAGCCGACGATCGATTCGACGGTGCCGAATAGGCGGCCGCATGCCCTGGCGGGCTCGCCGCGAGGGCGGGAGCGGATAGCCCGGCCGACAAGATCCCGACGACAGCAGCAGTCCCAAAAGGTGTAATCCGCATGATACGGGGATCGAGCGCGACCCCGATCGCTTAAGGGATGCGACGGCACCGATTGGGACAGATGTGTCAGGCGAGTGCCGTGCCGGCGGAAGGGACCAGGAGAGCGGGGTGAGCGGTCAGCCGGCCGCGCGGAAGACCGTGTACCGCTCCTCGAGCCGGTCGTGGTCGGGCTGCTCGCGGCGGGACCGTGGGACGAGCAGCCGCACCCCGTCCATCTCCTGCAGCCCGTGCCGCAGCATCGGCCCGTCGATCTCGTGCAGCACTCGGGGCTGGACCTCGACCACGAGGTCGGGCCGGACACCGAGGATGTTCCGGTCGTACGCCGCGTGGTGGATCTTGCAGAGAGCGAGCCCGTTGGGCACGACCGGCAGGCCGCGCGGATGGCCGTCGGGCAGGATGTGCGCCGCGTCGAGCAGCTCCGCGTGCCGGAGGCGGCACATCGCGCAGGTGTCGGCGTACGCGCGGAGCACCCGGGCCCGGAACAGCGGCTGGTGCAGCCGCAGGCTGGTGAGCCGGCGCAGGTAGGCCCGCTGCGCCTCGGGCACCGCGGCCAGGTCGATGTCGCGCTGCGCCTCGTCGACCGCGACCGCGAACTCGTGCCGTGTGGGGTCCTCCGCGCGCACCCAGACCGGGTACCGCGCGAGGTACACCCCCCGCTCCACGCCGACGAAGTAGGCCAGCGGCGCCCCCCGCTGCATGGCGGCGCGCAGCGCCCGGTTGTCGGCGTGCCGCGGGTCGGTGCCGCGGTACTTGTAACGGATCAGGCCCTCGTCGCCGAGAGCGTCCGCGTATGGCGGCACCGCGTCCGGCGGCGTGTAGGTGGTGCGGATCGTCAGCGCCGCGTCCAGCCCGGCCGGCTTCCAGATCCCGGACTGGACGACGAGCGGCATCGACCGGCCCTCGAAGGCGAACGCGTTGATGTCGCGGGAGTGAACGGTGCCGGCGGGGTTGCCGGCGACGAGCCGGTCGAGGTGGTCGAACACAGCGCCCGGCAGCCGTTCGTCCCACGCGACGTCCGTCACGCGTTATGTGTACCAGGATCGCTCACGGTGATGGGGCGGTCAGGAGGTCACGAGCAGCACGACGGAGACGCTGACCCCGAGAGCGACGACGCACGCGCGCAGGACCGACACCGGGAGCCGGCGGGCGACGGCGACGCCAGCAGTGCCTCCGACGTACGCGGACACAGCGAGCACCGCGGCGTACACCCACGCGACCCGCGCGGAGGACACGAACACCACGACCCCGACCGCGTTGATGACGAGGGACAGCACGCCCTTGAGCGCGTTGAGGCGCTGCAGGTCGTCGTCGAGAAGGGTGCCGAGCACACCGAGGAGCATGACGCCGAGCCCGGCGCCGAAGTACGAGCCGTAGATGGCGCTCAGGAAAACGCCGACCTGCACCCCTAGCGTGATTTCGATGTGCGCCGGCGGGCGGGTGGCGCGGCGGGTCGCGACCCAGGCGGCGAGTCGGTTCTGTGCGGCGAGCAGCAGGCAGGCGAGCAGGATGAGGTAGGGGACCACGGCGCGAAACGACGCGACGGGCGTGACGAGCAGCAGCAGGGCACCGGCGATCCCGCCGAGCACGCTGGCGACACCGAGTGCGCGCACCCGCGTGCGCTGCCCGCTCAGCTCCCGACGGTAGGCGACCGAGCCTCCGGCGTACCCCGAGATCAGCCCGACCGAGGACGTGATGTTCGCGGTGACGGCGTCGGTGCCGGTGGCGAGCAGCGCCGGGAAGCTCACGAGGGTGCCGCCACCGGCGAGCGCGTTGAGGGTCGCGGC
>DATGDX010000176.1:0-2303 GCA_035310665.1 Mycobacteriales bacterium
GATCAGGATCGTGTGCATGCGCGAGTCGGTGCCGTAGTACGCCCGCGACGGGTCGGTGCTGTCGTAGAGCGCCGCCATGACGAGCGTCGAGACGACGACGCCCGCCGCCGCCACCCCGACCAGGATCCGGCGGCGGCCCCGACCGAGCCGCAGGCAGGCGAAGACCACCAGCGGCCACACCAGGTAGAACTGCTCCTCGATCGCCAGCGACCACATGTGCCGCAGCGGTGATGGCTGCGAGAACTGGTCGAAGTACGACTGGCCCGAGAAGATGAACCGCCAGTTCGCCACGTACCCGAGCGTGGCCAGCGCGTCGCCGCGCAGTCGCGGGCGGACCTCGGTGGGCAGCGTCGCGGCGTACGCCGCCAGTGCCGCGAGCACGAGCAGCAGCGCGGGCAGCAACCGGCGCGCCCGGCGGGCCCAGAACCGCCGCAGGGAGACGCCACCCGTCTCTCGCCACTCGCGGAGCAGCAGAACCGTGATGAGGTAGCCGCTGAGCACGAAGAACGTGTCGACGCCGAGGAACCCGCCGTGCGCCCACGGCATGCCCGCGTGGAAGAACAGCACCGCGAGCACGGCGAGCCCGCGAACGCCGTCCAGCGCCCGCAGCCGCCCGCCGGCACCCACGACCGTCGACGGGCGGCGGGCGCGCGGCTCCGCGTCGACGGGCGGAGCTCGGTGTGGCGAGGACATGCCGCGCCTCCTACGCTCGCCCTCGGAAAACAATCACGCCCTCAGAAAGCGATTACGGTAGCGGGAGCCCGCGGGGGGACCGGTGCGCGAAACGCCGCTCGGCCGCGCGTGCATTCTGCCGCCGTACCTTCTCGAGCGGATCGCCGAGAACGGGGGCGCCCGGCAGCGCACCCGCGCCCTGCGGTCGCTGTCGGTCGACACGTCCATCCGCAGCGCGCGGCTGCAGAACGCGCTGCTCCGCGGCGGGCTCGCCGTCCGGCGCGTCGACGTGCTGGCCCTCGGCTCCCGGGACGCGCCGCAACGGACCGTCTTTGACGCCGCGGGCAGCGAGACGCTGCCCGGCGCGGTGCGGCGCAACGAGGGCGATTAGCCGAGCGGCGACCCGGCGGTCGACGAGGCCTACGACGGGCTCGGCGCCACCTGGACGCTCTACGCGGACGCGTTCGACCGGAACTCGATCGACGACGCCGGCCAGCGGCTGCTGGCCACCGTGCACTACGGCCAGGCCTACGACAACGCGTTCTGGGACGGGCGCCGGCTGGTCTTCGGCGACGGGGACGGGCAGCTGTTCCTGCGGTTTACCCGGTCGCTGGAGGTGATCGGGCACGAGCTGACCCACGGGGTCGTCGAGCACGAGGCCCAGATGTCGTACGTCGACGAACCCGGCGCCCTGCACGAATCCCTCGCGGACGTCTTCGGCTCGCTGGTGAAACAGCACGCGCGGAGGCAGACCGCGAGCGAGGCCGACTGGCTGGTCGGCGCGGAGCTGCTGGGCCCGGACGTGCGTGGCGTGGCGCTGCGGTCGATGACCGCGCCGGGGTCGGCGTACGACGATCCGATCCTCGGCCACGACCCGCAGCCGGCGCACATGCGGGACTACGTGCAGACCACGGCGACAACGGCGGTGCACATCAACTCAGGCATCCCCAACCGCGCCTTCGCGCTCGCCGCGATCCGCATCGGGGGCTACGCTGGGAGCGGGCGGGACGCATCTGGTACGACGCGCTGCGCGATCCGGGCGTCACCCCCACCACCCGGTTCCGCACCTTCGCTCGGGCGACCGCCGCGCCGCCCAGCACGCGTTCCCTGACGACGTGCAGACGGTCCGCGAGGCGTGGGACGAGGTCGGCGTCACCCTGTGACCCGAGGAGCCGGGTGACCAGGAGGCCGGGGAGCTGACGATGCGGATCGAGTTCGAGCGCAGCGGCGGGCTCGCCGGTCTGGTGCAGCGGTGCTGCCTGGACACCGAGACGCTCGCCCCTCCGGCCCGGCACACGCCGCCTGACTGCTCGCAACAGCCGCCCCCCGCTGCCGCGCGGGCTCGGTCAGCCGGCGCGGTCATGTAAGGGACACCGGCGCTTGATCGGAGCTGGGGTCCCAGGGTTGCATGAGCATCCCGGTTGGTCCGGTGGTGTGGCGTCGAGAACCGGTCTGAGGAAGGTCCTGCGGGACTTGGCAGACGCCGCCGTCGCGGGCCGTCGGGTGTCGACTGGCAGGGTGGGGAGGGGCCGATGGAACGACGGTTGGTGGGGATCGACCTGGGGATCGCGTCGGCGCACACGGTGCGGGTGCTGCGCGGCGACGGAAGCGAGGTGTGTCGGCGCCGGGCC
>DATGDX010000177.1:0-3028 GCA_035310665.1 Mycobacteriales bacterium
GCTGCGCCGCGCCCGGCTGCGCTCCCGGCTGCTGCTCCAGGTGCACGACGAGCTGGTGCTCGAGGTCGCGCCGGGGGAGCGGGCGGCGGTCGAGGAGCTGGTGCGGCGGGAGATGGGCGGGGCGCACACGCTCACGGTGCCGCTCGACGTGTCCGTCGGCGTCGGCCGCACGTGGGACGACGCCGGCCACTGAGCTCCGCCCGCCCGCCCCTTGGCCCCGCGCCCCCGGCGCTTCCCGGTCCCGCGAATTCGGGCATCGTCGGCGCGCCGCCGAAACCGCGGGCCCGTGCCGCTGGCTAGGCTCCCCGGGATGCCGACCCTGGACCCGCTGCCCCTGCTGATCGACGGCGCCTGGCGCGCGTCGCTGGCCACGGAGACGCTGACGGTGCTCGACCCGGGCACCGACCGCCCGGTCTCCTGCGCCCCCGACGGGTGCGCCGCCGACGTCGACGCGGCGGTCGGCGCGGCGGGCAAGGCGGCGCCGGGCTGGGCGCGCACCTCCCCGGCGGAACGGGCCGCGGTGCTCAAGGCGGCCGCGCGCCGGCTGCGCGGGTGCGTGGACGAGCTGGCCGCGCTCACCACCTCGGAGATGGGCAAGCCGCTCGGGGACGCCCGGGGCGGGGTCGAGGCCGGGATCGGGGCGATCGAGCGGTACGCCGAGCTCGGCCCGCTGCACGGCTCGCGCAGCCTGCAGGGCGGGTACACCGCGACCGACCTGATGGTCCGCGAGCCACGCGGCGTCGCCGCAGTGATCACGCCGTGGAACGACCCGGTGGCGATCGCCTGCCAGAACCTCGCCGCGGTCCTGGTCACCGGCAACACGGCGGTGTTCAAGTCGTCGGAGCGGACGCCGGGGACGGGGGTGCGTGTCGCCGAGCTAGTCGCCGCGGACCTGCCGCCCGGGGTGCTCAACGTGGTCCTCGGCGGCGCGCGGGCCGGCGCGTCGCTGGCCGCGCACCCCGACGTCGACGTCGTGCTGCACGTGGGCTCGACCGCGGCCGGTGCGCGCGATCGCCGCGGCGACCCGCGCACCGGCGCCAAGGCGGTGCTGGAGAACGGTGGCAAGGACCCGCTGGTCGTCGACCCCGGCTGGGCCGCCGCCCAGGCGGCCCTGGGCGCGTTCGCCAACGCCGGGCAGATCTGCGTCGCGGTCGAGCGCGTCTACGCGCACGCCGAGCTCGCCGAGCCGTTCCTCGCCGCGCTGGTCGCCGAGGCGCAGGCCTGGGTCCTCGGCCCCCTCGTCGACTGCCGGCACCGGGAGGCCGTGCACGCGCAGGTGGCCGACGCGATCGCCCGCGGCGCCCGGTTGCTCGCGGGCGGGGCGGTGCCCGCCGGCCCCGGCGCGTTCTATCCGCCCACGGTGCTGGCCGACTGCACCGACGACATGACCCTGATGAGCGCGGAGACGTTCGGGCCGGTCGCGCCCGTGCGCGTCGTCGGGTTGTTCGACGAGGCGCTCGCCGCTGCGTCGCGCTCGGCGTACGGGCTGGCTCACCCCCGACCCGGCGCACGCGCAGCGGGCCTGGCGGGAGCTGCCGGTCGGCAACGTCAAGATCAACGCGGTGTTCGGCGGGGCGCCCGGCGGGGCGGCCCACCCGCGCCGGGGCAGCGGCGAGGGGTTCGGCTACGGCCCCGAACTGCTCGACGAGGTGACCCGGACCAAGGTCGTCCACTGGACCCTGCTGCCCGCCGCCGGCCCCCGCCGCGGCAATTTGATCATCAAGCCTGATCGACCGCATCCGGGCCGCGCGCGTGCGGCTGGCCCGCGTCGCGCCGCCCCCGCTCGCAGACGAAGATGGCGGTGCCCGGCAGCAGCCGGCCCCGCAGCGGGCTCCAGCCGCCCCACACCCGCGTGTGCCCGGCCGGCCACTCCGGCTCGACGAGGTCGACGAGCACCAGACCGGCCGCGACGATCTCCCGCACCCGGTCGCCGAGCGTGCGGTGGTGCTCGACGTACGCCGGAACGCCGGCGACGTCCACCTCCACGTAGGGGGTGCGGTCGAAGTACGACCGGGTGGCGCGCAGCCCGCGCGGGCCGGGGTCGTCCGGGAACGCCCAGCGCACCGGGTGTGTGACCGCGAACACCCAGCGTCCCCCGGGCCGCAGCACCCGGGCGACCTCCCGCATGACCGCGGCGGAGTCCGCGACGAACGGCAGCGCGCCGTACGCCGACGCGGCCACGTCGACGCTCGCGTCGGCGAACGGCAGCGCCTGCGCGTCGGCCTGCACGAGCGGGACGGGAACGCCGGTCCATGCCCCGAGCCGACGGGCGTGCCCGAGCTGCGCGGCGGACAGGTCCGCCCCGACCGCGACCGCGCCGGCCGTGGCGAGCCACCGGGCGCACTGCGCCGCCCCGCACCCGACCTCGAGCACCCACCGCCCGCGCACGTCGCCGAGCAGCCGGGCGTCCGCCTCGTCCAGCCCCTCGGGGCACCACACGAACCGGGCGTCGCCGAGGAACCCGCCGTGCTCGGCCTGGTAGGCGTCCGCGGCCGCGTCCCACCACCGACGGTTGGCCCGGGTCGTGTCGCGCGCACCGACCTCCCGCCGCTCGACCCCGCCCGGCTCGACCACGATTGACCCCCTGTTCCGTCGGGCCGTATTGTGACCGTTGCGCTGTGGGTCTGCGCTGGCCTCACCGGAGCAGGCTCGCGCTCGTCGTACCAGAGAAAAGGGCCCCCGCGCACGACCGATCCGTTGCCGGAGCCGACCCCCTGATGACGAGCAGCACCGACCTGCACCCCGAGCCGACCCCCCTCTCCCCGGCCGCCCCGTCCCCCACGCAGGTCGCGGTCAACGACGTCGGGTCGACCGAGGACCTCCTCGCCGCGATCGACCTCACGATCAAGTACTTCAACGACGGTGACATCGTCGACGGCACCGTCGTGAAGGTGGACCGCGACGAGGTCCTGCTCGACATCGGGTACAAGACCGAGGGGGTCATCCCCTCCCGCGAGCTGTCCATCAAGCACGACGTCGACCCCAACGAGGTCGTCTCCGTCGGCGACCACATCGAGGCCCTGGTCCT
>DATGDX010000178.1:0-6278 GCA_035310665.1 Mycobacteriales bacterium
GACTCAGCTGACGATCTCCCGGGTGCGCGCGACGTCACGCCCCATCGCCGCGGTCAGCTCGTCCACCGACGCGAAGCGTTCCATGCCCCGCAGCCGTTGGACGAAGTCGACCCCGACGTGGTCGCCGTACAGGTCGAGATCGGCGTCGATCGCGTAGGCCTCCACCCGCCGCTCTGTCCCCTCGAACGTCGGATTCGACCCGACGGAGATCGCCGCGGGCCACGACGCCACGGCGCGGTGCAGCCGCCCGGCGTAGACGCCGTCCGCGGGGATCGCCGAGTGCGGGACCGGCTCGAGGTTCGCGGTCGGGAAGCCGAGGTCGCGACCGCGCCCGTCGCCGCGCACGACCACCCCCTCGACTCGGTGCGGCCGGCCGAGCGACGCGGCCGCCGAGGCGACGTCACCGGCCGCGACGCATGAGCGGATGTACGTCGAGGAGATCGTCGTGGCGTCGGTGCCGAGCAGCGGGACCCCCTCCGCGGCGAAGCCGAACCGGCGGCCCAGCTCGGCGAGCAGCGGGACGTCGCCCGCGGCCCGGTGCCCGAACCGGAAGTTGGCGCCGAGGACGACCGCGGAGGCGTGCAACCGGGACACCAGCACCGCGTGGGCGAACTCCGCGGGGTCCAGGCGGGAGAACTCGACGGTGAACGGGAGCACGCAGAGGACGTGGACGCCGAGACCGGCGAGCAGCTCGGCCTTGTACCGCAGCGGCGTGAGCACCGGCGGATGGGTGCCCGGCCGGACCACCTCGGTGGGGTGGGGGTCGAACGTGACGACGACGGCCGGCTGCCCGGCGTCCCGCGCCCGCTCGACGGCCCGGCCCATGATGGCCTGGTGGCCCCGGTGGACGCCGTCGTACACCCCGATCGTGACGACGCACCGGCCCCAGTCCGCGGGGACGTTCTCCAGCCCGCGCCAGCGCTGCACAGCTCACCCGCCACATCGTGGAAGTTCGTCGGACGCCCTAGCTTGCCGGAGTTCTCGAGAATGCGGCGGCCTGCGCCTCCCGCGCGGCGTGGTCCCGTCGTTTCGGCGGAGCGCCGACGATGCCCGAATTTCCGGGACCAGGGGAGCGGCGGGGAGGCGGCACCGGTCAGCGCGGCGCGAAGACGACCAGGGGGTGGGCGAGGTCGCCCCGCTCCTCGAGGAGCGCGAGCAGCTCGCCGCCGGGGCCGAACACGCCCACCGGGGCGGGGCCGAGGCCCGTCGCGGGCAGCGAGCCCCCGTGCGCGACGACGCGAGCCTGCTCGGCGGACACCGGGCGCACCGGGAACGCGCGGCGCACCGCCTCGGCGAGGGGCTCCACCGTGAACGCCGCGGCCAGCGCGTCGAGCGACCGGGCGTCGGCGAGCGTGTAGGGCCCGACGCGGGTGCGCCGCAGCGCGGTGAGGTGGCCCCCGACGCCCAGCGCGGCGCCGAGGTCACGAGCCAGGGCCCGGACGTAGGTGCCGGTCGAGCACACGACCGACACCTCGACGTCGAGCAGCTCACATACCGGTCGCACCGCGTGCACGGTGAACTCGGACACCGTCACCGGCCGCGGGGCGTGCACGACGGCTTCCCCCGCCCGGGCCCGGGCGTAGGAGCGGCGACCGGCGACCTTGATGGCCGAGACGGCCGGCGGCACCTGGAGCAGCTCGCCGGTCAGGGCGGCCACGGCGGCACGTACGGCCCCCTCGGGGACGTCCCGGGCCGGGACGCGGCCCACCACCGGGCCCTCCGCGTCGTCGGTCGCGGTGGACACCCCGAGCCGGATCGTGGCGTCGTACGCCTTGTCGGTGAGCGCGAGGTGACCGAGCAGCCGGGTCGCGCGGCCGACGCCGACGACGAGCACCCCGGTGGCCATCGGGTCGAGCGTGCCGGCATGCCCGACGCGCTGGGTGCCGGCGAGCCGACGGACCCTGGCGACGACGTCGTGCGACGTCCACCCCGGCCGCTTGTCGACCACGACGAGCCCGTCGGGCACTCACGCCTCCAGGTGCGGCGCGCCCGCCAACTCCGCCCGCAGCCGCTCGACCGTCTCGGTGGGGCCGACCGAGGAGGTGTAGCCGGCGGCGTAGCGGTGCCCGCCGCCGCCGAGCGCCCGGCAGACGACCGACAGGTCGATGCGGCCCTTCGACCGGGTCGACACCTGCACGGTGCCGTCGTCGCCCTCCTTGAGCACCGCGGCGACCTCGGCCTCCGTCGCGCGCCGCAGCACGTCGATGACGCCCTCGATCTCGTCCATTCCGACCCCGCACGCGCGGCGCGGCGCGGCCTCGACCACCGTCCACACGAGGCCGAGCCCGCCGACGGCGTCGAGCTCGAGCCGGGCGTCGCGCAGCACGGTGCCGAGCACCCGCAGGTACCCGAACGACGCGGTGTCGAAGACGGCGCGGCTGACCAGGTCGTGGCGGAACCCGGTGCCGAGCAGCCGGGCGGCCAGTCGGTGCACGGCCGGCGTGGTCGCGGCGAACTTGAACGAGCCGGTGTCAGTGGCCAGACCGGTGTAGAGGGCGGTCGCGACATCGGGGGTGAGCGCCACCCCGAGCCGGTCGAGCAGCTTCGCGACGAGGACCGCGGTCGCCGCCGCGGCCGGGTCAAGCAGGTGCACGGTCCCGAACCGGGTGTTGGACGCGTGGTGGTCGACGACGAGCAGGCGCCGCGCGGCCTTGGCCGGCTCGCCGAGCGTGCCGAGCCGGTCGAGACTGCCGGTGTCGAAGGTGACCATCAGCTCGGGCGCGGCGGGGAACCGCGCCGGGGGGACGAGCAGCTCCTGACCGGGCAGGAACGCGAGCGTGCGCGGGACGGCGAACGGCTCGTCGCCGTACGACGCGACGACGCGGGCCCCGCGGGCCCGCAGCGCCAGCCCGAAGCCCAGCATCGACCCGAGCGCGTCGCCGTCCGGCGAGACGTGGCAGGCGAGCGTGACCTCGCCGGCGTCGCGCAGCAGCTCGACTGCCGGCCCCCAGTCGAGCTGGGTCATCCCTCGTCCGCGGACGGCTCGCGGTAGGGGTTCTCCTCCCCCGCCGGCACCGCGCCGGCCCGGGTTCGCTCCAGCTCGGCGTCCGCGGCGCGCGCCGCAGCCAGCAGCTCGTCGATGTGCCGGGCGCTGTCCGGGAGCGTGTCCGCGACGAAGGTCAGGGTCGGCGTGTGCCGCAGCCCGAGGTGGCGGCCCACCTCGGTGCGCAGCACGCCGCGGGCCGACTCCAGCGCCGCGGCGGTGCCGGCGTGCGCGGCCGCGTCGCCGTACACGGTGTAGAAGACCGTGGCGTCGCGCAGGTCGGTGGTCAACCGCGCGTCGGTGACGGTCACGAAACCCAGGCGTGGATCCTTGATCCGCTTCTCGAGGAGCTCGGCGACGAGCACCTTGATGCGGTCGGCCAGTCGACGGGCGCGGGCCGGGTCGGTCATGCGAACCTCCTCGGGCGGGTCAGGGGGCTACTCGTCGTCCAGCCCGACCAGCTGCCGGCGGGCGCTGAGCAGGTCGACCTCCGGGTGCGCGGCGACGAGGCGCTCGCACGCGTCGAGGACCGAGCGGCACTGCCCGGCCTCCGCGGCCACGACCGCGACCCCGATCAGGGCCCGCCGGTGCAGCTCGAGGTGGCCCGCTTCGGCGGCCGCCACGGCGTACTTGCGCTGCAGCTCGGCCACGATCGGACGCACCACGGACCGCTTCTGCTTCAGCGAGCGGACGTCGCCGAGCAGCACGTCGAGCGCGAGGGTGCCGGTGTACATGAGCTCGCTCCTCGGCGCCGGGCCGGCCCCGCGCGGGGCCGGCCCGGTCCGCCGTGGTCACGTCCGCGGCTTCTCGCGCAGCTCGTAGGTCTCGATGACGTCCCCGAGCTTGATGTCGTTGTAGCCGATGCCGATGCCGCACTCGTAGCCCTCGCGGACCTCGGTGGCGTCCTCCTTGAACCGCTTGAGGGACTCGACGGTGAGGTTGTCGGCGACCACCGCCCCGTCGCGCACCAACCGCGCCTTGCTGTTGCGCACGATCGTGCCGCTGCGCACCAGAGACCCGGCGACGTTGCCGACCCGCGGCACCCGGAACACCTCCCGGATCTCCGCGGTGCCGAGCTGGACCTCCTCGAACTCCGGCTTGAGCAGGCCCTTGAGCGCGTTCTCGACGTCCTCGATCGCCTGGTAGATGACCGAGTAGTAGCGGACGTCGACGTGCTCGCGCTCGATGAGCTCGTTCACCCGCTCGGCCGGCCGCACGTTGAACGCGATGATGACCGCGTCGGAGGCGACGGCGAGGTTGACGTCGTTCTGGGTGATGGCGCCGACGCCTCGGTCCAGGACGCGCAGCGACACCTCCTCGCCCACGTCGATCTTCAGCAGCGCGTCCTCGAGGGCCTCGACCGAGCCGGAGACGTCGCCCTTGAGGATGAGGTTGAGCTGGGTCGCCTTGCCGGCCTCCAGGTCCGCGAACAGCTGCTCGAGCGTGCGCCGCCCGCGGACGGCGGCCAGCTGGGCGTTGCGCTCCCTGGCCTGCCGCCGCTCGGCGATCTGCCGGGCGACCCGGTCCTCCGGAACCACCAGGAAGTTGTCGCCGGCGTCGGGCACGCTGGTGAAGCCGAGAACCTGCACGGGGTACGACGGCGGCGCCTCGTCGACCGGCTGACCCTTGTCGTCGAGCATCGCCCGGACCCGACCGTGCGCGTCGCCGGCGACGACCGAGTCGCCGACGTGCAGCGTGCCGCGCTGCACCAGCACGGAGGCCACCGGGCCGCGGCCGCGGTCGAGGTGCGCCTCGATCGCGACGCCCTGCGCCGGCTGGTTCGGGTTGGCCCGCAGGTCGAGCGAGGCGTCCGCGGTGAGGACGATCGACTCGAGCAACGCGTCGATGTTGATCATCGACTTGGCGGAGACGTCGACGAAAATCGTCTCGCCGCCGTACTCCTCCGCCACCAGGCCGTACTCCGTGAGCTGCTGGCGCACCTTCGCCGGGTTGGCCCCCTCCTTGTCAATCTTGTTCACCGCGACGACGATCGGCACCTCCGCCGCCTGGGCGTGGTTGAGCGCCTCGATCGTCTGCGGCTTCACGCCGTCGTCCGCGGCGACCACGAGGACCGCGATGTCCGTGACCTGGGCGCCACGGGCCCGCATCGCCGTGAACGCCTCGTGACCCGGCGTGTCGATGAACGTGATCGCGCGCTCCTGGCCGTCGACCTCGGTCACGACCTGGTACGCCCCGATGTGCTGGGTGATCCCGCCGGCCTCGCCCGCGACGACGTTCGTGTTGCGGATCGCGTCGAGCAGCTTGGTCTTGCCGTGGTCGACGTGCCCCATCACGGTGACCACCGGCGGCCGGGCCACGAGGTCTTCCTCGGCCCCCTCGTCCTCGCCGAACTCGAGGTCGAAGGACTCGAGCAGCTCGCGGTCCTCGTCCTCCGGGCTGACCACCTGGACGTCGTAGTTCAGCTCGGCGCCGAGCAACTGGAGCGTCTCGTCGCTCACCGACTGCGTCGCGGTCACCATCTCGCCGAGACCGAAGAGGATCTGCACCAGCGACGCCGGGTTGGCGCCGATCTTGTCGGCGAAGTCGGTGAGCGAGGACCCGCGCGTCAGCCGCACAGTCTCGCCGTTGCCGCGCGCGATGGAGACGCCGCCAATTGTCGGCGCCTGCATGTTGTCGAACTCCTGGCGCCGCTGCTTCTTCGACTTGCGGCCGCGGACCGGCTTTCCGCCGCCGCGACCGAACGCGCCTCCGGGGCCGCCGCGGCCCCGACCGGCACCGGCGCCGGGACGACCGGCGCCGGTCCCCGGGGCGCCGCCGAAGCCGGGACGGCCGCCACCGAAGCCGGGACGGCCGCCGCCGGCGGCGGGACGTCCCGGGGCGCCGGGTCGACCGGGGGCACCGGCACCGGGGCGGCCGGGGGCGGCGGGTCGCTGGGGCATCATGCCGGGTGACGGGCGGCCACCCGGGGCCATCGGCCGCGGCGGCATGCCGCCGGGCGAGGGGCGCCCGCCGGGCGCACCGGGGCGCCCCCCGGGGGCGGGACGCCCCCCCGGGGCCGGACGCGCACCGGGCCGTGGCGGCAGGCCGGCCTGGCCGGGGCGCTGAGCCGGGCGGGGTGGCAGCCCGGGTTGCCCGGGCCGCGGAGGCAGCCCGGGCTGCCCGGGCCGGGGAGCGGACGGCGAGGCCGTCCGTCCCATCCCGCTCGAGCCGGAGGTGAAGGGGTTGTTCCCGGGCCGGGGGCCGGCCGCCGGGGGCCGAGGGGCGGCAGGGCCCGTGGGGCCGGCGGCGCCGGGACGCGGCGCCGGAGCCGATGGGGCGGGCGGACCGAGCGGCG
>DATGDX010000179.1:0-5877 GCA_035310665.1 Mycobacteriales bacterium
CGGCCCGCCGGAGCGGGTCTACCTCGGGCTGCTGATGGGCTCGGCACGGATCATCACCCGGAGTATCCGGCCGTTCATCGGGACGCTCGCCCGCTCGCGCGCCGGCCGCGCCGCGCTGCTCGCGGCCTTCCGGGCCCGGCCGTGGGAGGCCTCCCGGGAGGAGGCGCTCGGGGTCCGTGAAGGGTTCGCCCAGCTCGGACGACTTCTGGCGGATGCTGCTGTGGGGGATCCTGCTCGACGTGCCGTCTGGGCTCGACGAGATCCGCTGCCCGGTCACGATCGCCCAAGGTTCGCTCGATGTGATCGGTGCCCTGCAGGCACCGCGGTACGTCTCCCTCATCCCGGGGTCGCGGTTCCAGCTGCTCGTCGGGGCGGGGCACGCGCCGCAGTCCGACGCTCCCGACGCGATCGTCCGGTTGGTGCGCCAGACGGCCGCCGCGGCATCGACGCCGATCCGCTCCAGCTCGGCCGACGTGACGCCCACTCCTCCCGTCCCACCGGTAGCGGTCGCCGCGTAACCGGCGGGAACCAGTCGCCGCGTAACCGGCGGGAAGCAGTCGCCGCGTCGTGATCGTCCGGCGTCGCCGGCGCGGCGCCTACCCTGGGCCCTCGTGCTGCTGCTCGCGTTCGACACCGCCACCCCCGCCGTCACCGTCGCGCTGCACGACGGTGACCGGGTGCTGGCGGAGTCGACGACCGTCGACGCGCGGCGGCACGGCGAGCTGCTGGCCCCGGGCATCGCCCGGGTCCTGGACGCGGCCGGGGCGGCCCCCCACGACCTCACCGCCGTCGCGGTGGGCGTCGGCCCGGGACCGTACACCGGACTGCGGGTGGGGCTGGTGACCGCGCGCGCGCTCGGCGCGGCACTCGGCGTGCCGGTGGGGGGCGTGTGCACCCTCGACGTGCTCGCGCGCGCGGCGGCGCTGGACGGGCCGTTCCTCGTCGCGACCGACGCGCGGCGCCGGGAGGTCTACTGGGCGCGGTACGCCGACGGGCGCACCTGCCTGCACGGCCCGTGCGTCGGGCGACCCGCGCACGTGCCCAACCGCGGGGAGCCGAGCGTCGGAGCCGGCGCCGCCCGCTACCCTGAGGCGTTCGACGACGTCCGGCCCCCGGAGCACCCCAGCGCCGCTGTCCTCGCCGGGATCGCCGCGGCCGGCGAGGCGCTCCTCCCGCCGCGCCCGCTTTACCTGCGCCGGCCGGACGCGGTCATCCCGGGCCGGGCCAAGCCGGTGGTGCGGTGACCCCCGGCATTCGGCTGCGGCGCATGCGTTGGTGGGACATCGAGGCCGCGGTGGAACTCGATCGGGACCTGTTCGACGTGGAGGCGTGGTCGGCGGCGTTGTTCTGGGCGGAGCTCGCCGAGCACGAGACCCGCTGCTACGTCGTGGCGGAGGGCGACGAGGCGTCGCTGGTGGGGTACGCCGGACTCGCGACGTACGCCGACGCGACCTACGTCCAGACCCTCGCCGTCGCGCGCGACCGGTGGGGCACAGGGGTCGGCGGCGCCCTGCTGGAGGCGCTGCTCGCGGTGGCCGCCGCCCGCGGCGCCTCACCGGTGGTGCTCGAGGTCCGGGCGGACAACGAGCGGGCGCAGGCGCTGTATCGCCGCTACGGGTTCGTGCGGGTGGGCCTGCGGCGGGGCTACTACCAGCCCAGCGGCGCGGACGCCCTGGTGATGGTGCGCCATGGCTGAGCGCCCCGCGGCCCTCGCGAGCCGCGGCCCGCTCGTGCTCGGGATCGAGACCTCGTGCGACGAGACCGGCGTGGGGATCGTCGGGGACGTCCGCCTGCTCGCGGACGCCGTCGCGTCCAGCGTCGACGAGCACGCCCGGTTCGGTGGTGTGGTCCCGGAGGTGGCGAGCCGCGCGCACCTCGAGGCGCTCGTCCCGACCGTGGACCGCGCGCTCGCCGACGCGGGCGTCGCGCTCGGCGACATCGACGCGATCGCGGTCACCGCGGGGCCGGGGCTGGCTGGCGCGCTGCTGGTCGGCGTCGCCGCGGCGAAGGCGTATGCGCTCGCGCTCGGCGTACCGCTGTACGGCGTCAATCACCTCGCCGCGCACGTCGCCGTCGACCAGCTCGAGCACGGACCGCTGCCCGAGCCGGCCGTTGCGCTGCTGGTCTCCGGGGGGCACACCTCGCTGCTGCTCGTCCGCTCGCTCGTCGCCGACGTGCAGCCGCTCGGGGCGACGATCGACGACGCGGCCGGGGAGGCGTTCGACAAGGTGGCTCGGCTGCTCGGCCTGCCGTTCCCCGGCGGGCCGCCCATCGACCGCGCCGCTCGCGCCGGCGACGCGGGCGCGATCCCGTTCCCGCGCGGGCTGTCCGGCCCGCGCGACCCCGCGTTCGACTTCTCCTTCTCGGGGCTCAAGACCGCGGTCGCCCGGTGGGTGCAGGCGCGGGAGCGGGCCGGCGAGCCGGTCCCGGTCGCCGACGTGGCCGCCGGCTTTCAGGAGGCCGTGGTCGACGTGCTCACCGCGAAGGCGGTCGCGGCGTGCCGGGACCTCGGCGTCGACACGCTGCTGATCGGCGGCGGAGTCGCCGCGAACGGGCGGCTGCGGGTGGTCGCGGCCGAGCGCGCGGCCGCCGCCGGGGTCCGCGTCCGGGTCCCCCGCCCAGAGCTGTGCACCGACAACGGCGCCATGGTCGCCGCGCTCGGTGCCGCGCTGGTCGCCGCGGGCGCACCGCCCTCCCCGCTCGAGCTGCCCGCCGATTCGTCGCTGCCCGTCACGGAGGTGCTCGTATGACCCTCGCCCGGATGTGGGAGGCACGCGTCGTCTCCGGGCGCCTCGAGGACGCCGTCGCGTGGCTGCGCGACACGGTCGTCCCGCGCGCGCTCGCCGAGCCCGGATGCCTCGAGGCGGAGGTGTTCCGTGCCGCCGACGAGCCGCCGCGGGTGGTGCTCGTGACGCGGTGGGACGGAACGACCGGCTGGACCGAGGGGGAGGCGCCCGCGGGGGTGCTGGCGCGCGCCGACGCGTGGACCTTCGAGCTCGTCTCGCCCGCGCCGTGACCGCGGGATCCGCCCGCGGAATGCGGTCTCCCCCGCCGCGGGGAGTCGTTTGACGATGCCAGCGGCGGGTCCTAGTGTTCCCGTTGGCACTCGGCGCCACAGAGTGCCAACGACATCAGGCTGGTCTGACACCCGCGACGGCAGGCCGCCGGGTCTTTCGACAGTCCACCAGGTCTTTCGACAGTCCGCAGTGGGAGGGTTCGACTGTGACGACCGCCAGCAAGGTTGCCATCAAGCCGCTCGAGGATCGGATCTTGGTCCAGGTGTCCGATGCCGAGCAGACGACCGCGTCCGGGCTCGTGATCCCCGACACCGCCAAGGAGAAGCCCCAGGAGGGCGTCGTCCTCGCGGTCGGCCCGGGGCGGTTCAACGACGAGGGCGACGAGCGCATCCCGCTCGACGTGAGCGTCGGCGACACCGTGATCTTCAGCAAGTACGGCGGGACCGAGGTGAAGTACAACAACGAGGAATACCTCATCCTCTCGGCGCGCGACGTGCTCGCCATCGTGCAGAAGTAGCCCGTCCCCGCCTCGCCGACGAAGCCCGAGAACCAGGACACACACACCAGCCGCCGCCCCGGGAGGTTCCGCCTTCCGGGGCGGCGTCGCGAGAGGACCGAACACCCATGTCCAAGATCCTCGAGTACGAGGACGACGCTCGCCGTGCCCTCGAGCGCGGGGTCAACGCGGTGGCCGACGCCGTCAAGGTCACGCTGGGGCCGCGCGGGCGCAACGTCGTCATCGACAAGAAGTGGGGCGCTCCCACGATCACCAACGACGGGGTGACGATCGCCCGCGAGGTCGAGCTGGCCGACCCCTACGAGAACCTCGGGGCCCAGCTCGTCAAGGAGGTCGCGACCAAGACGAACGACGTCGCCGGCGACGGGACGACGACCGCGACCGTGCTCGCCCAGGCGATGGTCCGCGAGGGGCTGCGCAACGTCGCGGCCGGCGCGGCCCCGATGGGGCTGAAGGCCGGGATGGAGCGGGCGGTCGGCGCCGTGACCGACGAGCTGCTGCGCCTCGCCCGTGAGGTCGAGACGCAGGACGAGGTCGCGCACGTCGCCGCCATCTCCGCGCAGGACCCGACGATCGGGGAGCTGATCGCGGAGGCGATGAGCAAGGTCGGCAAGGACGGCGTCATCACCGTCGAGGAATCCCCCACGATGGGGCTGGAGCTGGAGTTCACCGAGGGGCTGCAGTTCGACAAGGGCTACCTGTCGCCGTACATGGTGACCGACCCGGAGCGGATGGAGGCCGTCTACGACAACCCGCTCATCCTCGTCAACTCCGGCAAGATTTCCAGCATCGCCGACCTGCTGCCGCTGCTCGAGAAGGTGACGCAGGCGGGGAAGCCGCTCGTCATCGTCGCCGAGGACGTCGAGGGCGAGGCGCTCGCCACGCTCGTCGTCAACAAGATCCGCGGCACGCTCAACGCGATCGCGGTGAAGGCGCCCGGGTTCGGCGACCGGCGTACGGCGATGCTGCAGGACATGGCGATCCTCACCGGCGCCCAGGTGGTCGCGCCGGAGGTCGGGCTCAAGCTCGACCAGGTCGGGCTGGAGGTCCTCGGGACCGCCCGGCGCGTCGTCGTGGACAAGGACACGACGACGTTCGTCGACGGCGGCGGGGACGCGACCGCGATCGAGGAGCGGATCCGGCAGATCCGGGCCGAGATCGAGACGACCGATTCCGACTGGGACCGCGAGAAGCTGCAGGAGCGGCTCGCCAAGCTCGCCGGCGGGGTGTGCGTCATCCGGGTGGGCGCGGCGACCGAAGTGGAGCTCAAGGAGCGCAAGCACCGCCTGGAGGACGCGGTCTCGGCGACCCGGGCCGCGGTCGAGGAGGGGATCGTGCCGGGCGGCGGGGTCGCGCTCGTCGCGGCGGCGAAGGTCCTCGACTCGGGCCTCGGGTCGTCCGGGGACGAGGCGACGGGCGTCGCGATCGTGCGCAAGGCGCTCGTCGAGCCGACCCGCTGGATCGCGGAGAACGCCGGACGCGAGGGCTACGTCGTCGTCGACAAGGTGCGCGGTCTCGGCTTCGGCTCCGGGTTCGACGCGGCGAGCGGCGACTACGTCGACCTGTTCGCGCAGGGGATCATCGACCCGGTGAAGGTGACCCGCTCGGCGGTGCAGAACGCCGCGTCGATCGCCGCGATGCTTCTCACCACCGAGGCGCTCGTCGTGGACAAGCCGAAGGAGGAGGACGAGACCGCCGGCCACGGCCACGGCCACGGGCACGGCCACGGGCACGGCCACGGGCACGGGCACGGGCACTTCTGACCCTTCCGGTCCGGCCCTTCGGGCCGGCCATTCCGGTCCGACGCAGCCGACACGCACCGGCGCCCGGGGACTCGGTCCCCGGGCGCCGGTGTTTCCCCGACGGCTGTCGGTCAGCCGGTCGGCGTGAGCGCGAGGACGACGCTCGCGTACCGCGCGGCCGCGCCGGCTACCGCGGTCAGCGAGGCGACGGCTCCCGGCGTGTCCTGGCGGTAGTCGGCGAGCGCCAGCGTCACCGCGGTCGACCCGTTGGTCGCGCTCAGGTCCGCCCGCTCGGTCAGCGCCGCCGGCGGGGTCACCGTCGTCGCCGTCCCGATCCCGTACGCGACCACCCTCGCTCGCGCCGTCTTCGTCGTGATCGGGGCAGTCGCGATCTTCGTCGTGGACGAGCAGTACCGCGACCCGCTCGCCTCCACCGGCGACGCCGCGGACACCCCGGTGTAGGCCACGACGCTGGCCGCGACCGGCTTCGGGCTCGACAGCTTCCACACCTGCGAGGCCGGCTCGGCCGAACCCGCCGCCCGCCAGTAGACGAACACCTTCAGCGTGCTGCTGCTCCGGCGCGCCTGGACCAGCTTCCACC
>DATGDX010000180.1:0-21824 GCA_035310665.1 Mycobacteriales bacterium
CGACAGCTACGGCGAGGATGCCTTCACCGTCGGCATCGGCGCGGAAGCCATCCGCGACATGCTGCAAGCGATCGATCTGGATGCCGAGCAGGTGCAGCTGCGCGTCGAACTGAAGGAGACCAACTCGGAGGCCAAGCGCAAGAAGCTGGTGAAGCGCCTCAAGCTGATCGAGGCGTTCATTGAGTCGGGCTCGCGGCCCGAGTGGATGATCATGGAAGTGATTCCGGTGATCCCGCCGGAGTTGCGGCCGCTGGTCCCGCTCGACGGCGGACGGTTCGCCACCTCCGACCTGAACGATCTGTACCGCCGCGTCATCAACCGCAACAACCGCCTGAAGCGGCTGATCGAGCTGCGCGCCCCGGAGATCATCATCCGCAACGAGAAGCGGATGCTGCAGGAGTCGGTCGACGCGCTGTTCGACAACAGCCGGCGCGGCCGGCCGATCGCCGGCGCCTCGAAGCGGCCGCTGAAGTCGCTGTCCGACATGCTGAAGGGCAAGCAGGGGCGGTTCCGGCAGAACCTACTGGGCAAGCGGGTCGACTACTCCGGCCGTTCGGTGATCGTCGTCGGCCCGCAGCTGAAGCTGCACCAGTGCGGGCTGCCCAAGCAGATGGCGCTCGAGCTGTTCAAGCCGTTCGTCATGAAGCGGCTGGTGGACCTCAACCACGCGCAGAACATCAAGAGCGCGAAGCGGATGGTCGAGCGGGCGCGCCCGGTGGTGTGGGACGTCCTCGAGGAGGTCATCGCCGAGCACCCGGTGCTGCTCAACCGGGCGCCGACGCTGCACCGGCTCGGCATCCAGGCCTTCGAGCCCCAGCTCGTCGAGGGCAAGGCTATCCAGATCCACCCGCTCGTGTGCACCGCGTTCAACGCGGACTTCGACGGCGACCAGATGGCGGTGCACCTGCCGCTGTCCGCCGAGGCGCAGGCCGAGGCGCGCATCCTCATGCTGTCCTCGAACAACATCCTGTCGCCGGCACACGGTCGCCCGATCACCTCGCCGACCCAGGACATGGTCCTGGGGCTCTACTTCCTCACCGCGCGCAAGGATGGCGCGATGGGCGAGGGGCGGGTCTTCGCGACCCCGGCCGAGGCGATCATGGCGTACGACGCCGGCACTCTCGACCTGCAGGCCTGGGTCAAGATCCGAATTGCGGACGTGCCCCGCGTCGACCTCGGCCCCGAGGCGGCGCAGCCCTGGACCCGGCCGGAGGAGTGGGAGCCCGACGCGCCGCTGAGCGTGGAGACGACCCTCGGGCGCTACCTGTTCAACGACGCGCTGCCGATGGATTACCCGTTCGTCAACTACGAGGTCCGCAAGACCCAGCTGTCCGCGATCGTCAACGACCTCGCCGAACGGTATCCGAAGGTGCAGGTCGCCGCGACACTCGACGCGCTGAAGGAGGCGGGCTTCCACTGGGCCACCCGGTCCGGGGTCACGATCGCCATCACCGACGTGGTGACCCCCCCGGCGAAGCAGGAGATCCTGGAGCAGTACGAAGCGCGGGCCGACCAGATCCAGCGGCAGTTCGACCGCGGCCTCATCACCGACGACGAGCGGCGCCAGGAGCTCATCGAGATCTGGACCAAGGCGACCAGCGAGGTCGCCGAGAAGATGCAGGAGAACTTCCCGCGCACCAACGCGATCTACATGATGGTCCACTCCGGCGCCCGCGGGAACATGATGCAGGTCCGCCAGATCGCCGGGATGCGTGGACTGGTGGCCAACCCCAAGGGCGAGATCATCCCGCGGCCGATCCTGTCGAACTTCCGCGAGGGCCTCACGGTGCTGGAGTACTTCATCGCCACGCACGGTGCCCGCAAGGGGCTCGCGGACACGGCGCTGCGAACGGCCGACTCCGGCTACCTGACCCGCCGGTTGGTCGACGTCTCGCAGGACGTGATTATCCGCGAGGAGGACTGCGGCACCGAGCGAGGCTTTCCGCTCCCGATCGCCGGGCGGGCCAAGGACGGCAGCCTGGTCCGGCACGGGGACGTGGAGACCAGCGTCTACGCCCGCACGCTGTCGGAGGACGTGGTCGTCGACGGGGAGGTCGTCGCGGCAGCCGGCTCCGACCTGGGCGACCTCGTCATCGGGCGGCTCGTCGAGCGCGGGGTCGAGAAGGTGCGCGTGCGCAGCGTGCTGACCTGCGACTCGCGCGTCGGCGTCTGCGCCCGCTGTTACGGGCGCTCGCTGGCGACCGGCAAGCTCGTCGACGTCGGCGAGGCGGTCGGGATCATCGCGGCGCAGTCCATCGGCGAGCCCGGGACGCAGCTGACGATGCGGACCTTCCACACGGGCGGCGTCGCGGGGGAGGACATCACCCACGGCCTGCCACGCGTCGTCGAGCTGTTCGAGGCGCGGGTGCCGAAGGGCGTCGCGCCGATCAGCGAGGTCGCCGGACGGGTCCGAATCGAGGACACCGAGAAGACGCGACGGATCGTCATCGTCCCGGACGACGGGTCCGACGAGGTCGCCTACCCGGCGTCCAAGCGGGCCCGGCTGCGTGTCGGCGAGGGTGACCACGTCGACGTCGGCCAGCAGCTCATCGAGGGCGCGGTCAACCCGCACGAGGTGCTGCGCATCCAGGGCCCGCGGTCGGTCCAGCTGCACCTCGTCGACCAGGTCCAGGAGGTCTACCGCTCCCAGGGCGTGTCCATCCACGACAAGCACATCGAGATCATCATCCGGCAGATGCTCAAGCGGGTGACGATCATCGAGTCGGGGGACACGGAGATGCTCCCGGGGGAGCTGGTGGAGCGGCCACGGTTCGAGGAGGAGAACCGCCGGGTCGTCGCCGAGGGCGGCATCCCCGCGACCGCCCGTCCGGTCCTCATGGGCATCACCAAGGCCTCCCTCGCGACCGAGTCGTGGCTGTCCGCGGCCTCGTTCCAGGAGACGACCCGGGTCCTCACCGACGCCGCCATCCACGCCAAGAGCGACCCGCTGCTCGGGCTGAAGGAGAACGTCATCATCGGCAAGCTGATCCCGGCCGGGACCGGCATGCCGCGGTACCGGAACATCCGGGTCGAGCCGACCGAGGAGGCCCGGGCCGCGATGTACGCGCTGCCCGCGTACGACGACGAGGCCGGCTACGCGTTCGGTCCCGGGTCCGGTCAGGCGGTTCCGCTCGAGGACTACGACACCGGCGGCTACTACCGGTAGCCTTTGCCGCGCTGCGATCCAAGGGCGGCCGCCCGCCGGGGCGGCCGCCCTTCGCCGGAAAGGGGGGACGATGAGCGACCAGCAGGGCGGTGACCGACCGTCCGCGGACGACCCGTGGGGGCCGACGGCGCCGCACAGTTCCGGCCCTGACCAGACCCCGGGCGGCGAGCCGGGTCCGGGCTACGGCGCGGCCGGTTACCCCGGTTACGGCGCGCCGGGCTATTCCGGCTACGGCCCCGCTCCCCGCACCACGAGCGCCACAGCGATCGTCGCGCTGGTCCTCGCCATCCTGTCGTTCCCGGTCTGCCCAGTGATCTTCGCGATCATCTCGCTCCTGCTCGCGAAGTCGGCGGACCGGGAGATCGCGGAGTCGGGTGGCAGCAAGGAGGGCGAGGGGCTGGTGCGAGCAGCGCGCATCATCAGCTGGGTCAACATCGGGGTCGTCGCGTTGGCGGCCCTCGCGTTCGTGATCGCGGCCGTGGTCGCCGGCGTCGGGGCCACGCGCACGGGCTAGCGTCGGCGCGGGCCAGCGGCGGTGGCTAGCCCGCCACGTCCGCGTCGAGGGAGGCACGCAGCGCGGCGTACGCGGAGACGAGCGCGGGCAGCTGGTAGCCGGCGGCCCGGCCGCTGGGGTTCGGCAGCGGCCACACCGCCTCCCCGCCGAGCGGCTCGGGCCGGCGGCCGACGGTCGCGTGCGGGCAGCCGAACGCGGTGCGGTACGCGGAAAGACCGAGGACGGCGACCGCGCGCGGCTGCACCCCCTCGACCAGGCGGGTGAGCCGCTCCCGCCCCGCGCGCAGTTCCGCGGCGGTCACCTCGTGCGCACCGCCGGTCGCCCGCGCGACGAGGTTCGTGATGCCGAGCCCGGCGGCGAGCAGCGCCTCCCCGTCGGACGGGCCGAGCCGTCGATCGGTGCAGCCCGCGCCGTGCAGCGCGGCCCAGAACCGGTTGCCCGGCCGGGCGCGACACCGCCGCCGACCACAGCGACGGGTTGATGCCCACGAACAGCACCCGCAGCCCGGGCGCGACGAGGTCGGGGACGGTGCGGCCCGCCGCGGCCCCCAGCCGGTCCCTGGGCAGCCGGTCCCTGGCCGATCCCACCCCGGGGACGCTACCGCGGGCGACCCCACCCGTTTTGACCACGTCGCCGGCCCTGGCGTAGAGTTCTTCCTCGTGCCCGGGGCCGCCGGGCCACCTGTGTGCGCTCCGGCGCGCCACCGCCCCCGTCGACAGCCTCGTGCCCCCGGGGACCTGCGCCCGCGACACACCCGACCGCGGGGGGCGGCGGGGGCGCAGCCGGGGGATCCCGACGAGGACGAGAGAGACGGAACGCGGTGCCCACCATCCAGCAGCTGGTCCGCAAGGGCCGCGAGGACAAGGTCGAGAAGACCAAGACGCCGGCGCTCAAGGGCAGCCCCCAGCGCCGCGGGGTGTGCACGCGCGTCTACACGACGACGCCGAAGAAGCCGAACTCCGCGCTACGCAAGGTCGCGCGCGTGCGGCTGACCAGTCAGATCGAGGTGACGGCGTACATCCCCGGCGTCGGGCACAACCTGCAGGAGCATTCGATCGTGCTCGTGCGCGGGGGCCGGGTGAAGGACCTCCCCGGGGTCCGGTACAAGATCATTCGAGGCTCGCTGGACACGCAGGGCGTGCGCAACCGCAAGCAGGCGCGCAGCCGGTACGGCGCGAAGAAGGAGAAGAGCTGATGCCGCGAAAGGGCCCGGCCGCGAAGCGGCCGGTCATCGTGGATCCGGTCTACAGCTCCCCGGTCGTCACCTCGCTGGTGAACAAGGTGCTGATGCAGGGCAAGCGGTCCCTCGCCCAGCGGATCGTGTACGACGCGCTCGAGGGGTGCCGGGGCAAGACCGGCACCGACCCGGTGGTCACGCTCAAGCGAGCCCTCGACAACGTCAAGCCGACGCTGGAGGTCAAGAGCCGGCGCGTCGGCGGGGCGACCTACCAGGTGCCGGTCGAGGTGCGCCCGGGGCGCAGCACCACCCTCGCGCTGCGCTGGCTCGTCGGCTACGCCCGCGCGCGCCGGGAGAAGACGATGGCCGACCGGCTGATGAACGAGTTGCTCGACGCGAGCAACGGCCTCGGCGCCAGCGTCAAGCGGCGCGAGGACACGCACAAGATGGCGGAGTCCAACAAGGCCTTCGCCCACTACCGCTGGTGACACCGCCACCGACCGGGGCGCCCCTGTCCCGTCAGCACCGTCCCGCCAGCACGACGTGAAAGAGACAACCCCCCGTGACCACTGACGTCGTCACCGCCCTCGCCTGCGTGCGCAACATCGGGATCATGGCGCACATCGACGCGGGCAAGACCACCACGACCGAGCGGATCCTCTTCTACACCGGCATCAACTACAAGCTCGGCGAGGTCCACGAGGGCGCCGCGACGATGGACTGGATGCCGCAGGAGCAGGAGCGCGGCATCACCATCACCTCGGCGGCCACCACCTGCCAGTGGCGCGACCACACCATCAACATCATCGACACGCCAGGGCACGTGGACTTCACGGTCGAGGTCGAGCGCTCGCTGCGGGTGCTCGACGGCGCGGTGGCGGTCTTCGACGCGGTCGCCGGCGTGGAGCCCCAGTCGGAGACGGTGTGGCGGCAGGCGGACCGCTACCGGGTTCCGCGGATCTGCTTCGTCAACAAGATGGACCGGGTCGGCGCGGAGTTCCACCGCACCGTCGACATGATCGTCTCTCGGCTGAACGCCGTGCCGCTCGTCGTGCAGCTCCCGTGGGGTGTTGAGAGCGGCTTCCAGGGCGTCATCGACCTCGTCGAGATGCGTGGTCTGCTGTGGCAGACCGAGGGGAAGGGCGACAAGTACGACATCGTCTCCATCCCGGCAGACCACGAGGAGGCCGCCGCCGAGTGGCGGGACAAGGTGCTGGAGACGGTCGCCGAGCACGACGACGAGATCATGGAGCTGTACCTGGAGGGCGCCGAGCCCTCGGTGGAGCAGCTGCGCGCGGCGATCCGGCGCGCCACCATCGCCGGCAGCCTCACCCCCGTGCTGTGCGGGACCGCGTTCAAGAACAAGGGCGTCCAGCCGATGCTCGACGCGATCGTCGACTACCTGCCCTCCCCCCTCGACGTCGAGGCGATCCAAGGGCACGCGGTCGGCGACGAGGAGCGGACGATCGCGCGCAAGCCGAGCGAGGCGGAGCCCTTCGCGGCGCTCGCCTTCAAGATCATGAGTGACCAGCACCTCGGGAAGCTCACCTACATCCGCGTCTACTCCGGGAAGATCTCCGCCGGCACATCCGTACTCAACAGCACCAAGGGCAAGAAGGAGCGGATCGGCAAGATCTACCAGATGCACGCGAACCACCGCGAGGAGCGGCAGGGGGTCGGTGCGGGGCAGATCGTCGCGGTGATGGGTCTCAAGGACACCACGACCGGCGACACGCTCTGCGACCCCACCGCGCCCGTGATCCTCGAGTCGATGGACTTCCCGGCCCCGGTCATCAACGTCGCGATCGAGCCGAGGTCCAAGGCCGACCAGCAGAAGCTGGGCGTGGCGATCCAGCGGCTGGCCGACGAGGACCCGACCTTCCAGGTGCGCGGGGACGAGGAGACCGGGCAGACCATCATCTCGGGGATGGGCGAGTTGCACCTCGAGGTGCTCGTCGACCGGATGCGGCGCGAGTTCAACGTCGAGGCGAACGTCGGCCGCCCGCAGGTCGCCTACCGCGAGACCATCCGGCGCAAGGTCGAGAAGGTCGAGTACACGCACAAGAAGCAGACCGGGGGGTCCGGCCAGTTCGGCCGGGTGGTCATCGACCTGGAGCCGACCCACGGCGAGGGCGACGGTGGGGGCGGCTACGAGTTCGTCAACGCCATCACCGGCGGGCGCATCCCGCGGGAGTACATCCCCGCGGTCGACGCCGGCTGCCAGGAAGCCATGGAGTTCGGGGTCTTGGCCGGCTACCCGATCGTGGACGTGAAGGTGACCCTGCGCGACGGCGCCTACCACGAGGTCGACTCCTCCGAACTCGCGTTCAAAATCGCGGGATCCATGGCGTTCAAGGAGGCCGCCCGTCGGGCGGACCCCGTGCTCATGGAACCGATGATGTCGGTCGAGGTCACGACGCCCGAGGAGTACATGGGCGACGTCATCGGCGACCTGAACAGCCGCCGCGGCCAGATCCACGCGATGGAGGAGCGGTCCGGCGCGCGGGTCGTGCGTGCGCTGGTCCCGCTGTCGGAGATGTTCGGCTACGTCGGCGATCTGCGCAGCCGCACGCAGGGGCGGGCGAGCTACACGATGCAGTTCGACTCGTACGCCGAGGTCCCGCAGAACGTGGCCAAGGAGATCGTCTCGAAGGCTCGAGGCGAGTGAGGATGCGAGCCGGCGCAGCGCAGACTCGAGGCGAGTAACCCCCGGCACGACCACCGTCGTACGGCGCACCGAAGACCTGTCACGGGAGGACACCAGTGGCGAAGGCGAAGTTCGAGCGGACCAAGCCGCACGTCAACATCGGGACCATCGGCCACATCGACCACGGGAAGACCACGCTGACCGCGGCGATCACGAAGGTCCTGCACGACAAGATGCCGGACCTCAACCCCTTCACGCCGTTCGACCAGATCGACAAGGCGCCGGAGGAGAAGGCCCGCGGCATCACGATTTCGATCGCCCACGTCGAGTACCAGACGGAGAAGCGGCACTACGCCCACGTCGACTGTCCGGGTCACGCCGACTACATCAAGAACATGATCACCGGTGCGGCGCAGATGGACGGCGCGATCCTCGTGGTGTCCGCCGCTGACGGGCCGATGCCGCAGACCAAGGAACACGTGCTGCTCGCCCGCCAGGTCGGCGTGCCGTACATCGTCGTCGCGCTGAACAAGGCCGACGTCGTGGACGACGAGGAGATCCTCGAACTCGTCGAGCTCGAGGTGCGCGAGCTGCTGTCGTCGTACGAGTTCCCCGGCGACGACGTCCCGGTCATCCGGGTCTCCGCGCTGAAGGCTCTCGAGGGCGACGCCAAGTGGTCCCAGTCGATCCTCGAACTGCTCGACGCGTGTGACGAGAACATCCCCGAGCCGCAGCGCGACATCGACAAGCCGTTCCTGATGCCGATCGAGGACGTCTTCACGATCACCGGCCGGGGGACGGTCGTGACCGGCCGCGTCGAGCGGGGGGTCATCAAGGTCAACGAGACCGTCGAGATCGTCGGCATCAAGGAGAAGGTGCAGACGACCACGGTCACCGGGGTCGAGATGTTCCGCAAGCTGCTCGACGAGGGCCGGGCGGGCGACAACGTCGGGCTGCTCTTGCGCGGCATCAAGCGCGAGGAGGTCGAGCGGGGGCAGGTCGTCTGCAAGCCCGGGTCGATCACGCCGCACACGGAGTTCGAGGCCCAGGTCTACGTCCTGTCCAAGGACGAGGGAGGGCGGCACACCCCGTTCTTCAACAACTACCGCCCGCAGTTCTACTTCCGCACCACCGACGTGACCGGCGTCGTGACCCTGCCCGAGGGCACCGAAATGGTCATGCCGGGCGACAACACCGAGATGAAGGTCCAGCTGATCCAGCCCATCGCGATGGAGGAGGGTCTGCGCTTCGCGATCCGCGAGGGCGGGCGCACCGTCGGCGCGGGCCGGGTCACGAAGATCACGAAGTAGCCGCGGCGCGGCGGCGGCCGGACGGCGCGACGTCCGGCCGCCGTGTCGCGTGGTGCGGCGACAGCCCGACAGGACCACCCGACGGCACATCGGCGGGGCAGTGCCCGGCCGCTCGACTCCGGCGGCCGCTTGGCGGCACGAGACGAAGGACAGCCACATGGCGGGACAGAAAATCCGCATCCGGCTCAAGGCCTACGACCACGAGGTCATCGACAGCTCGGCTCGAAAGATCGTCGAGACGGTCACCCGGACCGGCGCGCAGGTCGCCGGCCCGGTGCCGCTGCCCACCGAGAAGAACGTCTACTGCGTGATCCGGTCGCCGCACAAGTACAAGGACTCCCGGGAGCACTTCGAGATGCGCACCCACAAGCGCCTCATCGACATCATCGACCCGACTCCCAAGACGGTGGACTCGCTGATGCGGCTGGACCTGCCGGCCGGCGTCGACATCGAGATCAAGCTGTAGGGGAACGCGATGGCGAGGACGGTGTCGGGTCTCCTGGGCGAAAAGCTCGGGATGACCCAGGTGTTCGACGAGAACAACCGGGTGGTCCCCGTGACGGTCGTGCGGGCCGGGCCCTGCGTCGTGACGCAGGTCCGCACGCCGGGCACGGACGGCTATTCCGCGGTGCAGATCGCGTACGGCGAGGTCAAGCCGCGCCGGGTCACCAAGCCGCTGCTCGGGCACTTCCGCAAGGCCGGCGTCCCGCCGCGGCGGCGGCTGGTCGAGCTGCGGACCGACGACGCGAGCTCGTACGCGCTCGGTCAGGAGCTCACGGTCGAGCTGTTCGAGCCCGGCGCCAAGGTCGACGTCGTGGGTCGCAGCAAGGGCAAGGGCTTCGCCGGCGGGATGAAGCGGCACAACTTCGGTGGTCTACGCGCCTCGCACGGCGTCGAGCGCAAGCACCGCTCGCCCGGCTCCATCGGGGCGTGCGCGACGCCCGCGCGGGTCTTCAAGGGCACCCGCATGGCCGGGCGGATGGGGGCGGTGCGGACGACGACGCTCAACCTCACCGTGCACACCGTCGACGCGGAGCAGGGGCTGCTGCTGCTCAAGGGCTCCGTGCCCGGTCCGAACGGCGGCCTCGTGCTCGTCCGCTCCGCGGTGAAGGGCGGGAGCGACGGCGCCCGGACGGGGGCGGCGTAGGTGGGCACCATCAACGTCCGCTCGCCGATGGGCGACCTGGCGCGCACCGTGGACCTGCCGGACGACGTGTTCGACGTCCCGGTGAACGCGCCGCTCATCCACCAGGTGGTCGTCGCTCAGCTCGCCGCCGCCCGCCAGGGAACCCACGACACGAAGACGCGCGGCGAGGTCTCCGGGGGCGGCAAGAAGCCCTACCGACAGAAGGGCACCGGGCGGGCGCGGCAGGGGTCCATCCGCGCACCCCAGTTCACCGGGGGTGGCACCGTCCACGGCCCCACTCCGCGCTCGTACGTGCAGCGGACACCGAAGAAGATGAAGGCGGCCGCGCTGCGTGGCGCCCTGTCGGACCGGGCACGGCACGGCCGCGTTCACGTCGTGTCCGGGCTCGTCGAGGACACGATCTCGACCAAGACCGCGGCGGCCAACCTGCGGCGCATCACCGGGCACCGGCGCGTCCTCGTCGTGGCCGAGCGCACGGACGAGGTCACCTGGAAGAGCCTGCGCAACCTGCCCGAGGTGCACCTGCTCGCGCCGGACCAGCTGAACACCTACGACGTCCTCGTCAGCGACGACGTCGTGTTCACCGAGTCCGGGCTGGCCCGGTTCGTCGCCGGGTCCGCGGGCGTCACCCGCGCGGCGCCGCAGGGCGGGCCGCAGGGTGGGCCGGAAGGCGGTCAGCCGCTGGGCACCGTGCGACCGGCCGGGGCCGGGGTCTCGGATGAGGACATGGTCGCGCAGGTCGTCGGCCAGACCGACCCGAACCTTCGCGCCGAGGCCCGCTTCGAGGCCGAGGGGCGCGCCGCCCAGCAGGCCGCTTCGCCGGACGAGCCGGAGACCGACCAGTGAACACGACCCCCAGCAGCATCGTGCGCAAGGACCCGCGGGACGTGCTGCTCGCGCCGGTCATCTCGGAGAAGAGCTACGGGCTGCTCGACGAGAACAAGTACACGTTCCTCGTCCACCCCGACTCGAACAAGACCGAGATAAAGATCGCGGTCGAGAAGGTGTTCGGCGTGAAGGTGCGCGGGGTGAACACCAGCAACCGGCAGGGCAAGCGCAAGCGGACCCGATTCGGGTTCGGCAAGCGCAAGGACACCAAGCGGGCCGTCGTGACGCTGGCGCAGGGCGAGCGGATCGACATCTTCGGCGGCCCGGCGGCGTAGCGACGACAGCTTCCTGACACGTTCCTGAAAGCGTTCCTACGCGTTCCGGACGCGTCTCGACGAGAGCGAAAGGTCCCATGGGCATCCGCAGGTACAAGCCGACGACGCCGGGCCGGCGCGGCGCGAGCGTGGCCGACTTCGTCGAGGTCACCCGTGACCGGCCGGAGAAGTCGCTCGTGCGCCCGCTGCCGTCGAAGGGCGGACGAAACACGCACGGGCGGGTGACCGCGCGGCACCAGGGCGGCGGCCACAAGAGGGCGTACCGCCTGGTGGACTTCCGGCGCTACGACAAGGACGGGGTCCCGGCGAAGGTCGCGCACATCGAGTACGACCCGAACCGCACCGCCCGCATCGCCCTGCTGCACTACCGGGACGGCGAGAAGCGGTACATCCTCTGCCCCGCCCGGCTGCGGCAGGGTGACGTGGTCGAGTCCGGGCCGTCGAGCGACATCAAGCCGGGCAACAACCTGCCGCTGCGCAACATCCCGGTCGGCACCGTCGTGCACGCGATCGAGCTGCGGCCCTCGGGGGGAGCGAAGATTGCCCGATCGGCCGGGGCGAGCGTGCAGCTGGTGGCGAAGGAGGGGGCGTACGCCCAGCTGCGCATGCCCTCCGGGGAGATCCGCAACGTGGACGCGCGGTGCCGCGCCACCGTCGGCGAGGTCGGCAACGCGGAGCAGTCGAACATCAGCTGGGGCAAGGCGGGCCGGATGCGGTGGAAGGGCAAGCGGCCCTCGGTGCGCGGCGTCGCCATGAACCCCATCGACCACCCGCACGGGGGCGGCGAGGGCAAGACGTCGGGCGGCCGCCACCCGGTGAGTCCGTGGGGGCAGCCCGAAGGACGCACCCGCCGGGCCAAGCCGAGTGACCGGCTGATCGTCCGACGCCGCAAGGCGAAGAAGCGCTAGGAGCAGGCCAGATGCCACGGAGCCTGAAGAAGGGTCCCTTCGTCGACGGGCACCTGATGAAGAAGGTGGTCGCGCAGAACGACCGGGGCACGAAGAACGTCATCAAGACGTGGTCGCGCCGATCGATGATCGTCCCGGCCATGCTCGGACACACGATCGCGGTCCACGACGGGCGGCGGCACGTCCCGGTCTTCGTCACCGAGGCGATGGTGGGGCACAAACTCGGCGAGTTCGCTCCGACACGCACCTTCCGCGGACACGTCAAAGAGGACCGGCGCAGCCGCCGCGGCTAGCCGGCCATTTCCCGCACGGCGGCCCGCGGCCGCAGGCAGACGACCTTGGACCCGCAGACGAGCGAGGGGACACGATGGAAGGCACGGCGAGCGCGCAGGCCACCGCGCGGTACGTGCGCGTGACGCCGATGAAGGCGCGGCGCGTGGTGGACCTCATTCGCGGTCTGTCGGCCGGGGAGGCGCAGGCCGTGCTGGCGTTCGCTCCGCAGGCGGCGAGCATGCCGGTGCGCAAGGTCCTCGCCAGCGCGGTGGCGAACGCCGAGCACAACGCCCGGCTCGACCCGGACACGCTGTGGGTCCGGGAGGCCTACGTCGACGAGGGGCCGACGCTCAAGAGGTTCCGATCGCGGGCCCAGGGTCGCGCCTACCGCATCCGCAAGCGCACCAGTCACATCACCGTCGTCGTGGAGTCGCGGGCGCCCAGCGCCGCGGGCGGCGCCCGGCGGACCGCGAAGGGGAGGGCCCGCTAGTGGGACAGAAGGTCAACCCGCACGGGTTCCGGCTCGGCATCACCACGGAGTTCAGGAGCAGGTGGTACGCCGACAAGCTCTACAAGGACTACGTCAAGGAGGACGTGGCGATCCGTCGCCTGCTCAGCCGCGGGATGGAGCGGGCGGGCATCTCGCACGTCGAAATCGAACGCACCCGGGAGCGGGTCCGGGTCGACATCCACACCGCCCGGCCCGGCATCGTGATCGGCCGGCGCGGGCAGGAGGCCGACCGGCTGCGCGGCGACCTCGAGAAGCTGACCGGCAAGCAGGTGCAGCTGAACATCCTCGAGGTGAAGAGCCCGGAGATCGACGCGCAGCTGGTCGCGCAGGGGGTCGCCGAGCAGCTGTCGAGCCGCGTCTCGTTCCGGCGGGCCATGCGCAAGGCCATGCAGAGCGCGATGAAGAGCGGCGCGAAGGGCATCCGGGTCCAGTGTTCGGGTCGCCTCGGCGGGGCGGAGATGAGCCGCTCGGAGTTCTACCGCGAGGGCCGGGTGCCGCTGCACACGCTGCGCGCGGACATCGACTACGGCTTCTTCGAGGCTCGCACCACGTTCGGCCGCATCGGCGTGAAGGTGTGGGTCTACAAGGGCGACGTGTTGCAGAGCCGGGCCGAACGCGAGGCGCAGCTGGCCGCGGCGCGCATGGCGCAGCGCAACCGCCCCGAGCGACGGCGCCCGCGCCGCGAGGGGGGCCGCGACGGGGGCCGGGAGGGCGCGCGGGACGGGCGCTCCGGCGGCGCGCCGCAGCCGGTTTCCGGCGGTGCCCCGCAGCCGGTTTCCACCGGCCCGCCGCAGGCCGCCGCAGCCGCCAAGCCGGCCGGGGGCGGCGCCGGGGAGACGTCGGGAACGGAGGGCTGACGATGCTGATCCCCCGCAGGGTGCGGCACCGCAAGCAGCATCACCCGGGCCGGTCGGGCATGGCCAAGGGTGGGACCAAGGTGAACTTCGGTGATTACGGCATCCAGGCGCTCGAGCCGGCGTACGTCACCAACCGGCAGATCGAGTCGGCCCGTATCGCGATGACCCGGCACATCCGCCGTGGCGGCAAGGTCTGGATCAACATCTACCCGGACCGGCCGCTGACGAAGAAGCCCGCCGAGACCCGCATGGGCTCGGGCAAGGGGTCGCCGGAGTGGTGGATCGCCAACGTCAAGCCGGGCCGGGTGATGTTCGAGCTGTCGGGCGTGGCCGAGCCGGTGGCGCGCGAGGCGATGCGCCGCGCGATGCACAAGCTGCCGATGAAGTGCCGGTTCGTGAAGCGTGAGATGGAGGCCTGATGGCATCGGGCACGACGGCCGCGGACCTGCGCGCCCTCGCGGACGACGAGTTGGGCGTCCGGCTCCGCGACGCCAAGGAGGAGCTGTTCAACCTGCGCTTCCAGGCGGCCACCGGGCAGCTGGACAACAACCGACGGCTGCACACCGTCCGCCGCGAAATCGCCCGCATCTACACCGTGATGCGGGAGCGCGAGCTCGGCATCGAGGCCCGGCCGGTGACTCCGGAGGGGGCGGCATGAGCATCGAGACGAGCGGCACCGGCGAGCGGGGCAGCGCCCAGCAGCGCCCGCGCGGGGCCCGCAAGACGCGGGAAGGCCTCGTCGTCAGCGACAAGATGGACAAGACCGTCGTCGTGGCGGTGGAGGACCGCGTCAAGCACCCGCTGTACGGGAAGATCATGCGGCGGACGAGCAAGCTGAAGGCGCACGACGAGCACAACGCGTGCGGTGTCGGGGACCGGGTCCTGCTCAGGGAGACCCGGCCGCTGTCGGCGACCAAGCGCTGGCGCGTCGTGGAGATCCTCGAGAAGGCCAAGTAGTCCGCGCCGCGTCTGGCGCGGAACGACCAGGAGACAACCGTGATTCAGCAGGAGTCGCGACTGCGCGTCGCCGACAACACCGGGGCCAAGGAGATCCTGTGCATCCGGGTGCTCGGCGGCTCCGGCCGGCGCTACGCCGGGATCGGCGACATCATCGTCGGCACCGTGAAGGACGCGCTGCCGGGAGCGGGCGTGAAGAAGGGTGACGTGGTCAAGGCGGTGGTGGTGCGCACGGCGAAGGAGAAGCGACGCGCCGACGGGTCCTACATCAGGTTCGACGAGAACGCCGCCGTCCTCATCAAGGACAGCGGGGACCCGCGCGGCACGCGCATTTTCGGCCCGGTCGGCCGCGAGCTGCGCGAGAAGCGGTTCATGCGGATCATCTCGCTCGCGCCGGAGGTGCTGTAAACCATGGCCGGACTGCACGTGCACAAGGGCGACACCGTGCAAGTGATCGCCGGCAAGGACCGCCGGGTTCAGGGCAAGGTGATCCAGGTGCTGCCGAAGGAGAACCGGGTCCTCGTCGAGGGCGTCAACCGGGTCAAGAAGCACACGCGGGTCACCACCAACCAGCGGGGGGCCCAGTCCGGCGGGATCGTCACCCAGGAGGCCCCCGTGCACGTCAGCAACGTGCAGGTGGTCTGCCCGCACTGCTCGAAGCCGTCCCGGATCGGGCACCGCAGGGACGACGAGGGGCGGCCGGTCCGCGTCTGTCGCCGGTGTGGAGGGGACATCTCATGACGACCGCGATGGGGGAGCGCGTCACGCCCCGACTCCGGCAGCGTTACGCCGACGAGATCGTGGCGCGGCTGCGCGAGCAGTTCGGCTACGGCAACGTCATGCAGGTGCCGCGGGTGACCAAGGTGAAGGTCAACATGGGCGTCGGCGAGGCCGCGCGCGACGCCAAGCTCATCGACGGGGCGGTGCGGGACCTGGCCGCGATCACGGGCCAGAAGCCGGCGGTTGCCCGCGCGCGCAAGTCGATCGCGCAGTTCAAGCTCCGCGAGGGGATGCCGATCGGGGCGCACGTGACCTTGCGCGGCGACCGGATGTGGGAGTTCCTCGACCGGCTGCTGACGATTGCGCTGCCGCGCATCCGTGACTTCCGCGGGTTGTCGCCGCAGCAGTTCGACGGGCGCGGCAACTACACGTTCGGGCTCAGCGAGCAGTCCATGTTCCACGAGGTCGACCCCGACAAGATCGATCGAGTGCGCGGGATGGACATCACGGTCGTGACCACCGCCCGCACCGACGAGGAGGGGCGAGCGTTGCTGCGCCTGCTCGGCTTCCCGTTCAAGGAGTCCTGATCCGTGGCGAAGAAGGCATTGATAGTCAAGGCGGCGCGCACCCCCAAGTTCCGGGTGCGTGGCTACACCCGCTGCCAGCGGTGCGGCCGCCCGCACGCGGTCTACCGCAAGTTCGGCCTGTGCCGGATCTGCGTCCGCGAGATGGCACACCGCGGTGAGTTGCCGGGCGTGACGAAGAGCAGCTGGTGACCGCGCGCCCCACCGACCCCGACGACGCCGTAGGTCCGCGTTCGCGCGCGGAAACCACGGCGAGGGAGGCCAGCAGGCCATGACGATGACGGATCCGATCGCGGACATGCTGACGCGCCTGCGCAACGCGAACGCGGCGTACCACGACCGCGTCGAGGTGCCCTACTCCAAGATCAAGAGTCACATCGCGGAGATCCTGCAGCAGGAGGGCTACATCGCCGGCTGGTCTGTCGAGGACGCGGAGGTCGGCCGGAAACTGATCGTCGACCTGAAGTACGGTCCCAACCGCGAGCGCGCGATCGCGGGGCTGCGGCGGGTGTCCAAGCCCGGGCTGCGGGTCCACGCCAAGTCCACCGCGCTGCCCAAGGTGCTCGGCGGGCTCGGCGTCGCCATCATCTCGACATCGTCGGGCCTGCTCACGGACAAACAGTGCGCCAAGCGCGGAGTGGGCGGGGAAGTCCTCGCTTACGTGTGGTGAGGAGACGGCGAACATGTCGCGAATCGGACGGCTGCCCATCCCGGTCCCCAGCGGGGTCGAGGTGACGATCGACGGCGGCACGGTCACGGTCACCGGGCCGAAGGGAACGCTCTCGCACACGCTTCGCGAACCGATCACCATCGAGCGCGGCGAGGACGGCACGTTGCACCTGCTGCGGCCGGACGACGAGAGCCGCAGCCGGGCGCTGCACGGCCTGTCGCGGACGCTGGTCGCGAACATGGTGCAGGGGGTCACGGCCGGCTACGCGAAGACGCTCGAGATCGTCGGCACCGGTTACCGCGTCCAGGCCCGCGGGAGCGACCTCGAGTTCGCCCTCGGGTTCAGCCACCCGGTCACCGTGGCCGCCCCGGACGGCGTCACCTTCACGGTGGAGACGCCCACCCGGTTCACGGTCGCCGGAATCGACAAACAACGAGTGGGCGAGGTCGCCGCCAACATCCGGAAGATCCGCCCGCCGGAGCCGTACAAGGGCAAGGGCGTGCGCTACCAGGGTGAGGTCGTGCGCCGCAAGGTCGGGAAGGCGGGGAAGTAGCATGGGGTCCGGACTGGCGAGCTCCGTGGCCGCGGCGCGGGCAGCGACGAAGGGCTCCTCCTCGCTGCGGCGTTTCGCCCGACGCCGGCGGCACAGCAGGGTCCGCAAGAAGGTCGCGGGCACGGCCGCCCGCCCCCGGCTCGTCGTCACCCGGTCGGCGCGGCACATCTACGCGCAGGTCGTCGACGACACGGTCGGGCACACGCTCGTGTCCGCCTCCACCCTCGACCCGGGCATTCGGGGGGGCGACGGAGACAAGACGGCGCGGGCCCGCCGGGTGGGAGCGCTGGTCGCGGAGCGGGCCACGGCCGCGGGCATCGTGGCGGTCGTCTTCGACCGCGGCGGGTACCGCTACCACGGCCGCGTCGCGGCGCTCGCCGACAGTGCCCGCGAGGGCGGGCTGCAGTTCTAGGTTCAGGTCCTGTAGTTCATAGGTTCAGGTACGGACGTTCGAGGTCACGGAACCGGACATCACCGGGAAGCAGAGGAATTCACATGCCAGGACCCCAGCGCCGCGGCGGTGGCGAGCGGCGGGACCGCCGCGAGGGCCGGGGCGGCGCGGCCACCGAGAAGACCGCCTACATCGAGCGCGTCGTCGCGATCAACCGGGTCGCGAAGGTCGTCAAGGGTGGACGACGCTTCAGTTTCACCGCGCTGGTCGTCGTCGGGGACGGCGACGGCATGGTCGGCGTGGGGTACGGCAAGGCCAAGGAGGTGCCCGCGGCGATCGCGAAGGGCGTGGAGGAGGCGAAGAAGCACTTCTTCCGGGTCCCTCGCATCCAGGGCACGATCCCGCATCCGGTGCAGGGCGAGGAGGCGGCGGGAGTCGTCCTGCTCAAGCCGGCGAGCCCCGGAACGGGGGTCATCGCCGGCGGACCGGTGCGCGCCGTCCTCGAGTGCGCCGGGATCTCCGACGTGCTCTCCAAGTCGCTGGGCTCGTCCAACCCGATCAACATCGTGCACGCAACCGTCCGTGCGCTCAAGGACCTGGTGCGCCCCGAGGAGATCGCGGCGCGGCGCGGCCTTCCGCTGGAGGACGTCGCGCCGCCGGCCATGCTGCGGGCTCGGGCCGGGATGAGCGCGTGATGACCCGGCTGAGGGTGACCCAGGTCCGCTCGCCGATCGGCGCGCAGCGAAACCAGCGCGAGACGCTGCGCTCGCTCGGGCTGAAGAGGATTCGCGACGTGGTCGTGAAGGAGGACCGCCCGGAGATTCGCGGCATGGTCGCGACCGTGGCTCACCTCGTCACGATCGAGGAGGTCGACTAGGCATGGCCGGCGAAGCACCGCTGAAGGTCCACCACCTGCGCCCCGCCCCGGGCGCGCGGACCGCGAAGACCCGGGTCGGCCGGGGCGAGGGGTCCAAGGGCAAGACCGCTGGGCGGGGCACGAAGGGCACCGGGGCGCGCGGCACGGTCCCGACGCGGTTCGAGGGCGGGCAGATGCCCCTGCACATGCGGGTCCCCAAACTGAAGGGGTTCCGCAACCCATTCCGCGTCGAGTACCAGATCGTCAACTTGGACACGCTCGCGGTGCTCTACCCCGACGGTGGGGTGGTGACCGTCGCGGACCTGGTGGCTCGGGGGGCGGTGCGCAAGAACTCCCCGGTGAAGGTGCTCGGCGACGGGGAGGCACGGGTCGCGCTGGACGTGACCGCGGATGCGTTTTCCCGCAGCGCCCGAGAGAAGATCACCGCTGCCGGCGGCTCGGCCACGGTGAGCGCCCGCTGACGACTCCCCGGCCGTCACGGCGTGCCCCGGGCGCCGGCCCGCGTGCTGCCGCCGACGGCGCGCGGGCTGTTACAGTCGCCTACGATCGGCCGCTTACGATCGGCGGCGGCGACACATCGTCGCCGTGCCCCGTCCCCACCCCGACGTTCCGCGGGGGACCCGCCGAGCCTGACGTGCGCAGGAGGAGCCCGCCAACGTGCTGACCGCGTTCGCCCGGGCGTTCCGCACGCCCGACCTGCGCAAGAAGCTCCTCTTCACGCTCGGCATCATCGCGGTGTTCCGCCTCGGGTCGGTCATCCCCTCGCCGGGCGTCTCGTACCAAGCGGTCCAGACCTGCCTCGACCAGACCCGCAACAACAACCTCTACGCGCTCGTCAACCTGTTCAGCGGCGGTGCGCTGCTCCAGCTCGCGATCTTCGCCCTCGGTATCATGCCGTACATCACCGCGAGCATCATCATCCAGCTGCTCGTGGTCGTGATCCCCCGGCTCGAGCGGCTCAAGCAGGAGGGCCAGGCGGGTCAGCAGAAGCTCACCCAGTACACCCGTTACCTCACGATCGCGCTCGCGGTCCTGCAGTCGACGACGATCGTGGCCCTCGCCCGCGTGCCGGGCCAGCTCTTCCAGGGGTGCAACGAGGCGATCGTGCCGGACACGTCGGTGTTCCGGCTCTCCACCCTCGTCATCACGATGACGGCCGGCACTGCCGTGATCATGTGGCTCGGTGAGCTGATCACCGACCGCGGGATCGGCAACGGGATGTCCATCCTGATCTTCACCTCGATCGTCGCGCGGTTCCCGTTCGAGCTCAAACGCATCCTCGACGCCAAGGGCGCCTTCGTCTTCGCGGTGGTCCTCGCCATCGGCCTTGTGATCATCGCGTCCGTGGTGTTCGTGGAGCAGGCCCAGCGGCGCATTCCGGTGCAGTACGCCAAGCGGATGATCGGGCGGCGGATGTACAGCGGCACCTCGACGTACATCCCCATGAAGGTCAACCAGGCCGGTGTCATCCCGGTCATCTTCGCCTCGTCGCTGCTCTACCTGCCGACGCTGCTGCGCAACGTGTGGAGCAGCAACGCGGGCTTCGTCAGCTTCGTCGACCGGTACCTCACCCGCGGCGACCACCCGCTGTACCTCGCGATGTACTTCGCGATGATCATATTCTTCACGTACTTCTACGTGGCGATCACCTTCAACCCGCAGGAGGTGGCGGACAACATGAAGAAGTACGGCGGGTTCATCCCGGGGATCCGCCCCGGCCGGCCGACCGCGGAGTACCTCGACTACGTGCTGTCCAGGATCACCTTGCCCGGGTCGCTCTACCTCGGCCTCGTCGCGATCATTCCGATGATCGCACTGGTGCTCATCGGCGCCTCGCAGGACTTCCCCTTCGGCGGCACCAGCGTCCTCATCGTCGTCGGCGTCGGGCTGGAAACGGTCAAGCAGATCGAGAGCCAGTTGATGCTGCGCAACTACGAGGGTTTCCTGCGGTAGTGCGCCTCGTACTCGTCGGGCCGCCAGGAGCGGGCAAGGGGACCCAGGCCCAATTCATCGCCTCCCACCTCTCCATCCCCAAGATCTCGACAGGGGACATCTTCCGCGCCAACGTGAGCGCCGGGACCTTCCTCGGGCAGCAGGCGAAGAAGTACATGGACGCGGGCGACCTCGTCCCCGACGAGATCACGATCGGGATGGTGCGCGACCGGTTGGGCGAGGACGACGCGACCAAGGGTTTCCTTCTCGACGGCTTCCCGCGCAACGTGGCCCAGGCCCGCGTCCTCGACGAGATGCTCACCGAGATGGACACCCGGCTCAACGTCGTGCTCGACCTCGTCGTCGACGACGACGAGGTGGTCCGGCGGCTGTCCGGCCGGCGCACCTGCCGGCGGTGCAACCACGTTTGGCACGTCGACTTCGACCCGCCGACGCACGAGGGCGTGTGCGATTCCTGCGGTGGCGAGCTGTTCCAGCGCGACGACGACCGGGAGGCGACGATCCGGCACCGGCTCGAGGTCTACGCCGAGCAGACGGCACCGCTGGTGGCGTACTACGCCGACGAGGGAATCCTCGTGGGGATCGACGCGACCGGCCCGGTCGACGACGTCACCGACCGGGCCATCGCGTCGCTGCGGCCGTTCGCGCGCTAGGAGAGCCCTCGATGATTCAGATGAAGACCGACGCCGAGATCGCCAAGATGCGCGTCGCCGGTCTCGTGGTGGCCGACACGCTCGCCGTGCTGACCGCCGCGGTCGCCCCCGGGATCACGACCGCGGACCTCGACGCGATCGCCGAGACGTCGATCCGCGACGCGGGTGCGGTGCCCTCGTTCAAGGGCTACCACGGCTTCCCCGCGACGATCTGCACCTCGGTCAACAACGAAATCGTGCACGGCATCCCGTCGCCGCGGAAGGTGCTGCGCGAGGGCGACCTCGTGTCGATCGACTGCGGGGCCATCGTCGACGGGTGGCACGGGGACGCCGCGGTCACCGTGCCGGTCGGCGAGGTGGTGCCGGAGCTCGCCGAGCTGATGCGGGTGTGCGAGAAGGCGATGTGGCGGGGGTTCGCCGCCGCGCGCCTCGGCGGCCGCCTCTCCGACATCGGGGCCGCGGTCGAGGCCTACGTGCGCTCGCAGGGGTCGTACGGCGTCGTCGAGGAGTACGTCGGGCACGGCATCGGCACCGAGATGCACCAGGACCCGCAGGTGCCCAACTTCGGCAGGCCGGGCCGCGGCCCCCGGCTGCAGCGCGGACTCGTCCTCGCCGTCGAGCCGATGGTCAACCTGGGCTCGCGGCACACCCGCGTCCTCGACGACGGCTGGACCGTCGTCACCCGCGACGGGCTGCCCTCCGCGCACTTCGAGCACACGTTCACGCTCACCGAGGACGGCCCCTGGGTGCTGACCGCCACCGACGGCGGGCGGGCCCGGCTCGCGGACCTGCT
>DATGDX010000181.1:0-1513 GCA_035310665.1 Mycobacteriales bacterium
CGTGTGCGCGGGCAGGTCCCGGGTCGCCGTGTGGCAGAGCGTGACCGTCGCGTTCTCGGTCCGGCGGGTGAGCAGGAGGCCGAGCGGGCGGCCGACGGTGACGCCCCGGCCGACGACGACGACGTCGGCACCGGCGAGCGCAACGTCGTACCGCCGCAGCAGTTCGACGATCGCGCGCGGGGTGCACGGCAGCGGCCCGGTTCGGCCGAGCACGAGCCGGCCGAGGTTCCTCGGGTGCAACCCGTCCGCGTCCTTCTCCGGGTCGATCCGTTCCAGGACCGCGGCAGCGTCGAGCCCCCGCGGCAGCGGCAGCTGGACCAGGTACCCGGTGCAGGCCGGGTCGGTGTTGAGCTCGTCGACGACCGCCTCGACCTCCGCCTGGGTCGCGTCCGCGGGCAGGGCGCGGGCCTGGCTGGCGAGGCCGATTTCGGCGCAGTCGCGGTGCTTGCCCGCGACGTAGGCCCGGCTCCCCGGGTCGTCGCCGACCAGCACGGTGCCGAGGCCAGGGGCGACACCCGCGGCCCGCAGCGCGGCGACGCGACGGGCGAGCTCGCCGCGGATGGTGGCCGCGGTCGCGCGGCCGTCGAGGATCGTCGCGCTCACTCCGCGATCCTCGCACGCGCTCTTTGCCCGGGGATTTGTCCTTTTTGCGGGTGCCGTTGACCATCACAGCGGGCGCGTCTCCCCGGGACGCGGCGGCGAGACGGTGACCGGTCAGTGCCAGAAGTGCCGGACACCGGTGTGGTAGAGGGTCACGTTGCGCTCCTGGGCGGTGCGCACGACCGCCTCGTCGCGCACCGAGCCACCGGGCTGGACCACCGCACGCACACCCGCGTCGAGCAGAACGACCAGCCCGTCAGGAAAAGGGAAGAACGCGTCACTCGCGGCGACCGCGCCGGCGGCCCGGCCACCCGCGCGGGTCACCGCCAGGCGCGCCGCGTCCACCCGGTTGACCTGCCCCATCCCGATGCCGACGGTTGCCCGGTCCGCGGCCAGCAGCACCGCGTTCGACTTCACCGCCCGCGCCGCGCGCCACGCGAACGCGAGGTCCGCGAGGACCGGCTCGTCGGCGGGCGGACCGGCGACCAGCCGCCACGACTCGGCGTCGTCCCCGGGCGCGTCCACGCGGTCGATCGTCTGCGCGAGCACGCCCCCGGACACGCCCCGCCACTCCAGCGCGCCACCGTCGGCGCGCCCGGCGGCGGGGGCGGCGGCGGGAGGCGGGCAGCGCAGCAGCCGCACCGAGGGCTTGCGGGTGAGCACGTCGGCCGCCCCGTCGGCGAACCCGGGGGCGACGACGACCTCGGTGAACACGTCGGCGAGCTGGTCGGCCATCGCGCGCGTCACCGGCCGGTTGGCGGCGACGACGCCGCCGTACGCCGACACCGGGTCGCAGGCGTGCGCCTTGCGGTGCGCCTGCGCGATCGGGTCCTCCGAGCCCACGCCGAGCGCGATGCCGCACGGGTTGGTGTGCTTCACGATCGCCACGCACGGGTCGGCGAAGTCGAACACC